>NZ_CP022412.2:304720-609440 GCF_002222615.2 Bacteroides caccae
AAGCTACCCCTCCCATTTCCATATAACCTCCTGTCCCTTCATATAAAGGATAATCTTTATCTGATAAATCTGCTGTCCCTCCTCTTCCAAAAGCTGTCACAAAAATGGATTGACTTTCATCATTTGTCGGACGGAGAAGAATACGTAAGTCATTTTTCAGAATTACTTCTGTTATGTTAAGGTCTGCGTATTTCTTCTCACTAACTATATCTGAGGCCTTAAAAGGATAACTCTCAACCAGGCAAGCAGGTGTCACTACTCTTTCTTCTTTCACATCTTTACGTACATACGTAAAATCTTTCAACGGGTTCTTAATACCTTCATCCCATGCCTGAACAACTTCTTCTTTTTTAAGAGAATTTTGTTTACCTGCATTATTACGATAAGCCACCAATAAGGTTTGATCTTTGTATGAAAGCCACTCACGCAAAAGTTGTTGCAAAGTAGCGCTATCAGTCGCCCGTATCTTGTCCGCCAACTGTTTCATTTCACTATCTGACTGAATATAACGGTCGTCGGATATCACATAATCAACAAAATCATCACACCATTTAGAAGATAATTGAGTTGAGTTATCTACTTTCAAACGCCTCAGATGCTCATTAATAGCATCCTCCACTTCTTCCTGCTTAAAGCCGTTTTTCTGAATAGACTCCATTTCATTAGACAGTTCGGATACTTGTTGCAAGAGATTTGCCTTATCTACCCCGGAAAAAGCAAAAACAAAATGATTCTTATCAGAAAGAAACCATGCATCAGAAACATTGCACCGGATATTCTGGTATTTCAACCGGTTACTGATAGCACGTATCAATAAAGATCCGAGTTCCTTCTGATAAATACTGCCGATTGTATTACCAATCACACAAGGATGAGGAATCATCAGCTCCAACTCTGAACTACGCTCCAGATCATCCCCAATTTCATATAACTCAACTCCCGGGTCATAAGTCAATGGATAAGTACGATAGCCTTTGACTTCTTTACGAGGAATAGATGAAAACATTTCCTTGATTTGTTTTTCAATAGATTCCGGATCTACATTACCAACCACAACTACGGTAGCCATCTGCGGAGAATACCATTTTTTATAGAATTCAATCAACGTCTTACGGTCAATACTACGAATATCCTCGGAACTTCCCAACGGCATACGCTCCGTGAAATGGTTCTTTCCGATTTTTAATGCATAAAAATCATCCCCCAAGTCATATCCGCGCAATTCTTCCAAAATAACGCCCCGTTCCTTCTTCGTCCGCTCTTCTTCGAAAGTGATTCCGCTCAGCCAATCTTTCAAAATCAATAAAGTTTTGCTACTAACTTTATGGTCAGTTTTATCCATAGGCACTGTCAACATAAAGATCGTACGATCATATCCGGTTACCGCATTTATATCACGTCCAAACTTCATGCCCAAAGTTTCCAGATAGTCTACCATTCCCCTGCCAGGAAAATGTTTACTACCGGCAAACGACATATGCTCCAGAAAATGGGCGGCTCCTTTTTGCTCTTCCGACTCTTGAACAGAACCGATACGCATCACTAACCGGAATTCTGTTGTGTGAATCGGCGCCTCGTTAGGAAGGATTAAATAATGTAACCCATTAGCCAAGGTCCCTTCAACTGTATTAGGAGGTAAATTTACTTTTTTCTCCAAATGAGAAGCTTTCTGTTGTGCAAGCATATTCACGGGAAGTCCTCCTAATAGAACTGCCAAGAATAGAAAAACTTTAAACTTTGTCTGCTTAAACATGAATGGTCGTTTTATATATTATATTTATTCATTTAATGTATAAGTCACGCGAATCTGAGTATACCCTAACGAATTAACATGATCCCAAGGGAATTGAAAACTAAAGGTTTTCTCATTAAACATTCCTTTCGGTTCAATCCAGTCTGAAGGTTCATTCTCCCAATTGTCTTCATCAATAGACGAATACACTAAACAAACTGGATTTAAAGTTATTCCTTCCTCTATCAAATCACTAACACTCGCTTCCACCATATTATCTCCCTCCTGAACTAAAATCGTACCACCTTCGTCAGCCATTTTCTTCCAACGCTCCCAAGCGGTAAAAGAATATTCAAAAGGCAATGATTCTATTTCTTCATCCCAAAGATTTAAAGTCGGGCCTACGAATGAAAAAGTACCTTCATCCGGCAATAATTCCAAATTATCAAGAACTACACTAAATACTTCCTTACTCATGTCATAGCCAATCGCCTCCATCATAGAGACATATTTACTTCCTTCAAAAATCCAAAATTCATTCTCCACCGTTTCTTTTCTGTATATTTCCCACAAAAATGAAGTTATTCCCATTGGATTATCAATCATCTTAAGTATCGGACGATCTGCAGTAGCATTCTCACTCAATGTTATCATACTCTTTCCTTCAAAGGAGCGAGTCTCCGTATCACTAAATACTCCAACCTCATCTGCTGGGAAAGTCACCTCTACGCGACAGCTTACTTCACCCATAAAGCGATTAAGATTAAGCCTGTACTTCTCCATATAGCCATGAACAAACTCAATCTGTTGTTCGGTCAAGTCCGGCAAGGTTGGATTTGGCCTTACAGTCAGTTTCAATTCATTCCATGGTTGCATACGTTCGTCTGTATAATCCTTTACCTTTAAAGTTATCATCCTTTGGTTATTCAGCAAACTCTGACGATTGGAAAGTACCTTGAAACGCGCCGTCTTCTCTCCCGCCTTTATTTGTACTGCCCCATTTTCCAAGCGCAAAATATCATCTGCATTATCCAACAATTCGAAATTAATTACAGCATCATTTTCTACGGAAGTAGCCAGAAGTACATCAACAGTAATTGCACGTTCATCACTTTCCGAAAGTGCAGGATCATCGGAAGTACTCATTTGTATATAATTGCGTCCCTTATAAGTATAATCAATGTTGTTACTACAAGCTATAACAATCCAGGACAGACAAATCAAAAATATGAATAAAGAATAATATTTGTATTTCATAATCTTCTTTGTTTTTAAGATAGAAAAATTATCTATTCAGAGGCCACCCCTCATTTTGAGTCATATTCTCATTATATTTATATTCAGAACGAGGAATAGGAAAACACCAGCGATAATCGCTACTCTCAATTTTTACATCTTCACTGCTCCCCCATTTCGCTAACCGGGAAAGGCTTCCAGAATGTAAACGTTTCAAATCAAAATACAGTATACCTTCACCCGCAAATTCTTTCATTTTTTCCAGATGAATAGCCTGCAGCAGTGCATTACCTGTCAGTCCCTCATCAAGAGTCGTGGCTTGACAAGCTGCCAAATATTCATTCAATTTCCGAATTGCGACATCTTCTTTACCCACCATCCGACTATAAGCCTCGGTAGCTATGAAATAAGCTCCGGCATAACGCATTATATTTATATATTGTATACTTTCTGAATCCTTATTTACTTTATTATATTTACCTAGCAAATTCCTTTGTTCTCCTTCCATTTCAAAAGGATAAACATTGTATGTCTTCCGTATATCTTCCTCCCCATAAACAATCTGAGGATTCAAAGCGAAATAATCACCACTTGTTTCATTAAACTGAATGTCCGCATAATAACTCTTTGCTGTATAAAACGCAAAGATACGCCCCTTGCAAGAAGCAGTTTCCCACAAACGTTTATATCCCGCAACAGTAAACATATCATCTGTTGCCTGCTCTAATATTTTCTCTGCATAAATCGCAGCCTGTCCATATTGTCCTGCATATAATTCCAGTTCAGCAAGCAAATAATAAACCGCTGTTTGAGATAACCACCCATTTTTTTCCGGAGCATTCTCCGTATCGGCCGCCTCTGTCAACAATGTACGGATAGCAGATACACAATCTTCAATAGAAGAACGTTTTGGAAATTCAAGTCCCAAACGTTCTTTCAAAACAATGCCATCAGCTTGCGGATCTTTGTCATAAGCTGGTGCAAACAACCTTAGCAAATTGAAATAACAAAGAGCCTTCAATGCTTTGCACTCACTTATTATAGCTGCTTTTGCACTCTCCTCCGAAGCATTCTCCAATACGATATTATCCACCCGTTCAAGCAAAGTATTGCAAGAAGCAATTGTATTATAATATTCCAGCCAGATAGTCTCCGCAAAAGAAGTTATAGAGTTATCCTGCCACAAATAAAGATTCTTCTGACTCATATCCTTTCCTGTAATAGACGTTTGACAAAAGTCATCACCTAAGATAGAAAGTTCATATTCATAGTGCGGATATAGTAAATAAGCAGATGTCAGGAGCGAACGGGCCGTGGAAACATTAGTAATAGCATCAGGATCCGAATACTGGTCAGCAGGAGGAATATCAAGTGAACAAGACGATACTCCCGCTAAAATTCCTGATATGGCAGTAAATATATAGATGAATTTCTTTATCATAATCATTATTCTTTAAAAAGTCAGACTCATATTGAATGTATAAATAGGCTGCATACTACCCGCCAATGTACCACTTTCCGGATCCGATTCCTTATATGAGGTCCACGTAAACAAATTAGAACCCTGAAAAGCAAGCGTCGCATACTTTACAAACGGTAATGTCTTTCTTAAGAAATGAGGTGGCACTCGGTAACGAAGAGAAACCATAGAGAGCTTCAAATAATCACTCTTACCTACTGTCAACGAGTTCGGGTATTGGCTTAAATTGTCTTCTGCTACAGCAGATGTGTAAAAAGGAGTCGGATAAACTTTACCTTCATCTCCCGGTTTAAACCACATTTTATCTGTTTGTCCAGCAACAGCATTTTTATTTGAATCATCTTTATCACGCACATACGAATAGTTAAATTGGTGGATACCACCGTGTACATAATAGAAATCCATATCCAAATCGAATGATTTATAAGAAAGCGATAGTCCAAAACTTCCGCTATATGGAGGCGTAGAATGACCCAATGCTACCACATCTTCAGCAGTCAATGCTTCACTTGCTTGTTTTTCCTTATTACCTTTCACCAGAAAAACAGGATAACCAGTCAAAGGATTAATCCCCAGAGAAGAAGGTCCGTAAATCATATCATACGACTTACCCACCTCATAATCAGGAAGCAATGCTTCTTCAGAGGTATATATTCTATCAGCATAATAAAGATCAATAACTTTGTTACGGTTATAAGCTATATTCCCCCGCAAACTAAGCAACCAATCGTTTGTATCCAACACTTTCATATTCACTCCAAATTCGAAACCTCTATTCTCAAGTATTCCTATATTACGTTTCAATGTAGTATATCCAGTAGAAGACGGAATCGGAACATCCAACAACGCTTGTTCGGTACGACGGTTGTACCAACTCGCCTCTAAAGTGATACGATCAAACAGACCTATATTAATTCCTGCATCAATAGACTTAGTCTGTTCCGGTTTCAGATCTTTATTATAAAGCCCCATTAAGTCAAGTGGACGCTGGTCTTCATAACTGTTAGTAGAATAAGCAAAAGTGGCTACTGTTGAAGAGACAGAGACGCCATTCAAATTGGCAGTATATCCATAAGAAGCTTTTAGGTTCAGACGGGTTAAAACGGGGTTATCCGACAGAAATTCATAATAACTAGGAGTCCAACCAATCCCCACTGCCCAAGCACTGTTCCAGCGTTTGTCGGAAGGCAAAATAGAGGAAGCGTCAGTCTTATAAGTACCATAAAGGTCATAAATATTATCAAAAGTATACCCGACAACAGCACCAAATCCCAACTGGGCATTTTTATCTTTCAACGCCCCCACTTCAGCTTTACGCGTTCCTTGAATAGATTGATTGATAGCAGCCGCAGATTTTATAGTTCCAACCCCATAACCGGTAATAGAAACATTATCCAACTGCGTCAGGTAATAATCTATATTAGCACCTAACGTCAGATTATGTTTCCCTGCATATACATTATTATAAGTCACACGAACATTAGTAGAAACATTGGTTGTCGTATTCTTTGATTTTGAATAAATACCACGTTGAATCTCAGGAACTCCCGTTGTCATTTCCGAATATGCAGTAGAAGGAGTAAATTGTTCTGTCTCGTCCAGCAAAAAATCCAGGCCGGCCACTGCCGCCACATCCAGTCCAGGTAATGGGTTCAAAATCAAACTGCCACTAATACCGGCTGTCTTTGCCGCATCTTCCTGACTGTACTGATTCATCAAATCATTGTAGGTACGTCCCGGATAAGAAACTAATTCGCCACTATCTTTTGTTTCATAAGGATTCAGTTCATAAACCAGTTGAGTAGGGTCCGAGGTTGTACCATTCGGTGTATTTGTCTTAGCATATCCCCCATTTACACTTAGCAATGCATAACCGATATGTCCCAATTTCTGGTCCATATTCATGCGCAAACTCATACGCCGTTTATCATTACCCGGCAAACGCCCTCCCTGTTGAGTATAGTTAGCAGAAACATAATAGGTTGTCTCTTCACTTCCTCCACGAATACTGACATTATGTTTCTGATAAAGACTATTCCGGATAAGTTCATGGAACCAGTCGGTATTAATATTCTTCAATTCATCCAGTTTTTGTTGTCCTGCCGCTATCAGTTGTGGCAAATTCGGATCATCAGCATGATATTTATTATAATAATCTGCACTATATCGGTAACCGGGAGTTTCTACATTTTGCAAACGACGTTCCAGTTCCAGCTTTTCTACAGAATTCATCATAGAAATTCCCCGACGGCCACGAGTAGTTATACCCATATCCAAAGTATAGGTAACCATTGTTTGTCCGCTAATTCCACGCTGGGAAGTTATTTCCAGTACCCCATTAGCAGCTTTTATACCATATAAAGCACAAGCAGCCGCATCTTTAAGTACCTTGATTTCTTTAATATCTTGAGGGTTCAGATTATAAAAAGTTTCCGAGCTTATGACCTTTCCATCCATTACATACAGTGGCTCATTGGTTGTGTTTCCCCTTCGTAAAGAGGAATTTCCCCTGATGCGTATCTCAGGAGCAGAACCCAGTTCTCCTGTATTTGTTACAATCAGCCCCGGTACAGATCCCTGCAAAGCCAAGCCCATATCAATCATCGGCTTACTATTAATACGCCGCATATCGACTTCTTGCACTACACCGGAACGAGCACGAATATCTATCTCGTTAATATTGGCTTTAGCAGTCACAACAACCTCATCCATATTATTAGTGTCGTCCGCCAAAGTTACTTCCAGCTTAGTCTGACCTTTATAAGTGATAGTTTTACGCCGCATACCAATAAACGAAAATTCAATTGATACACCTTGCTCCCATTTACCTGCTAGCACAAACTCTCCTTTTTCATTGGAGACTGTCCCATAAGGAGTATTTTTTACTTTAATGTTTACACCAGCCAAAGGCAAGTTCTGAGAATCATATACGTGTCCGGTTATTCGGTTTTCCCTCACTTGAGCTTGTACTAACATATAGAAAACCATACAAAACCAGAACAGGATTACTCTTTTCACATAATTTTTCATAAGCTCGCGTTTTATTCACTTTTTTGCAAAAAAATAAATAAAAAAGCAAAGTATCAAACGAAACTTATTATATTATATATTTTTAAACATTGGTCAAATAGACAGATTCCTTACTTTTTTCTAAATAAAACAACAGAAAAACTAGCAAAAAACTTCCATAAACCTATGTACAAGCTTTCCTGAATAAAATCTATAATTTTATAAAATTTTCACAAGATCAACAAGCATATCATAAAAAAGGGAAGTTCTCACTTCCCCTCTTTTGCTTTGAATGCCAATGCATACATTCGTATTTGTTTGACCATGGACAACAACCCATTGCTACGTGTAGGTGACAGATGTTCTTTCAACCCTATCTTATCTATAAAATAAAGATCAGTATTCAAGATTTCATCAGGAGTGTGTCCTGAAAGGACTTTTATCAGCAAGGCAATAATTCCTTTTACAATCAAAGCATCACTTTCCGCCTTAAAAACAATCTTACCGTCTACCTCGTCCGCTTGAAGCCATACTCTGCTTTGACATCCTTCAATCAGATTCTGTTCCGTCTTATATTTTTCTTCAAGCGGTTCCTGCTCATTTCCCAAATCAATAAGTAGTTGATACCGATCCATCCAGTCATCGAAGTCACTGAACTCTGCAATCACTTCGTCTTGTAATTCATTAATT
This sequence comes from Bacteroides caccae, assembly GCF_002222615.2. Taxonomy (NCBI): domain Bacteria; kingdom Pseudomonadati; phylum Bacteroidota; class Bacteroidia; order Bacteroidales; family Bacteroidaceae; genus Bacteroides; species Bacteroides caccae. Next base: position 312,868 of record NZ_CP022412.2, read on the forward strand.
GACATATATATAATTGCTATTTACAAATTTCTAAATACTCTAAATAACAAGGAGATTATTTTTCATTGTAGATTACTTCCAATACAGTCTGCCCGACCGCCTTCAGTGTATTCCTGTCTATATGCTCCATATTATCATTGATAGTATGCCAGGTCGGGGTAAAACCACCTTCCGGATCGGAAGCAATAATATCGATCGTTTTAATACGTGCCAGGCGGTTGATAAACAAATGGTCATCCGTCACCCCTCCTCCGTCTTCATCAATGAACATTTTGCCATATCCCAATTTCTTGGCTGCTTTCCACACCTTTTTATTTATATCCGGCGCAAATCTCTCAGAATATGATTCTTTCAGGAAAACCGTATTTTCGCCACCTACCATATCAAGCAGGATACCAAAACGAGCATTATATCCCTGTACATGAGGGTTACGCGCCCAGTATTGTGCACCCAGACACCATGATTCTTCATTATTCTGGTCATGTGTACCATAATCTTCGGCATCAAGAAAAATAATGTCAATACCAAGTTCCGGCTGCCGTTGATTGACCAAACGGGCTATTTCCAACAGAGCTCCTACTCCGCTTGCACCATCATTCGCTCCCAGAATCGGAGTCTTGTGATTCTTTTCGTCAGGATCGTTATCGGCCCACGGACGTGTATCCCAGTGGGCAAATAAAGCGATTCTTTTTTTACTTTCCGGCTTATAAGAACCGATAATATTTCGCGCTTTCAACAAAGTACCGTTATAAGCAATCAGATCGGCATACTGATCGGTCACCTGCGCACCGAAATCTTTTAATTGCTTAGCCAGATAATTTCCACAAGCTACATGCCCCTTTGTATTAGGAACACGAGGACCAAAATCTACTTGATTCTTTACATACAGATAAGCACTATCTGCATCAAACTGTGGTACATTCACAACTATCTTTTCGTTTTGTTCACTTGTACTATTTGCCTTATTGCCACCTCCGCAGGAGAATGCTGATAATAACAAAAAGGCACTTACCAATACTATCATAATTTTCTTTTTCATCATCCTCTTTTCTATTAAAGTCTCAAAATTAGTCATTTTCATCACAGCATTGTTCAGATGAAATAGATTATTAACAAATAAACTTTAATTCTACATTTTTCTTTCCAACCGTAAACTCTACTTTTGCTCCGTTTATAAGCGGCAAATTATGAGTAACATGCCCTACAGGAAAATTAAAGCAAACGGGGTAATCATACTCTTTTACCAAATCCGCCAGAGCAGCATACAACTCTTTGCCCAGCGAACAATCTTCTTCATATTCCGTAAACTGTCCGACAATCAGTCCAGATAATTTTTCAAGTACACCGCCCAATTTTAGATTATACATCATGCGTTCAATGGCATGAGGTCGTTCGCTGACATCTTCGATAAACAGCACAGTTCCTTCTGCCGGAATATCATAAGGAGTACCGCGCAAACCGTAAGCTACCGCCATATTCCCCCCACGAAGAACCCCCTGCGTACTGCCCTGCTTATTCAACTTATGTTTCTCACAAGTATAAGAAGGCAAGTTTCCGAACAGGATATCTTTCAAATAGTTTGTACACGGATCATCCTCCGGCTCTACCGCAAGATGACGTGCCATTAACGAATGCAACGAAGCATATCCGTTTTTCTGAAACAGATTGTGCAATGCAGTAATATCACTGAAGCCCAACAACCATTTCGGATATTCACGAAATGCCGTAAAATCAATCTTATCTATCAGATGTACAGCTCCATATCCTCCACGACTACTAAGGATAGCTTTCACTTTCGGATCATCCATTGCATCCTGCAAATCTTTCAGACGTTGGCTGATCGTGCCGGCATATCGCCCGGATGAACCTCCGGCGTGCTTTCCCATAACAACTTTCACCCCCCATGATTCAATCCGTTTCTTGGCACCTTTCAGGAATTGTTTGTCTATCTTACTGGAGGGCGATACGATAACTACTTTATCACCTTTCTGCAAAAAAGGAGGAAATTGAATATCCATATATGTTCTTATTTTTTTGACTTCCGTTGATAAAAATGTACCCAGTCCACTTCCATTTCTACCGGAAGATCTTCAGGACCGACCGCTCCGACCCACGAGCCTCCCAATTGCATATCAATCAGCAGGTAAAAAGGCTGATTAAAAGGGTATTGCCCTTCTTCTTTTGTTTGTATGCGAGGATAGGTAAACGTATGCATATCATTGATATAAAATGAAAGGCTGTCCGGATACATTTCTACTGCGTAAACATTGTACCGATCAGGATAAATAGGTCCCGTGGAATGAGACTTTGGATTTTCTGTGATGCCCAATGTGTAGGTATAATGAGAATGAACAGTCTGATAAGCAATTGAATCGTTATTCAAACGTTCCATAATATCAATTTCGCCACCGGACGGCCATGCCGCTTTTTCAGGTAACATCCAGATAGCCGGCCATGCCCCTTTCGCAGCATTCAACTTGGCACAAATTTCAATACGTCCGTTTATAAAAGCTTTCTTGCCTTTTGTATAAACACCGCCCGTCAAATAAGGAGCCGTGTCATTGGGCTGAACCTGATTGACGATACCTCTCAACACCAGTTTGCCTTCACGCATTGCATAACAAGAATCAAAGTCAGTCATGTAATTATTCCAATCCGACTTTCCTCGTGGAATCTTACTCCATACCTTTGAATCAAAATTCTTTTTTTGATTAAAGTTTTCTTTCCAGACCAAGGACCAACCTTCAGGAACCTTCGTCGTCTTGCACGAAACGAACAGCCAACAAAGGAGGATTAAGCTAACAAAAAATAGATTTTTAAACTGTTTCATGTCTTTTTTATTTCATTGGGGGATTCATTTGCAAAAATACAGGAAAAAACGATTCCATGCATATCTATCGACCAAAACAAATAAAATATAGCAAAATGTTACATAATGGATGTAATTTTTCGGATTGCAATCGCTATTTTTTCAATCCTTTTTCTGATATTTGCTAAAAATCTAACGTTATGGAACCTATTCAAAGTTTTGCCCAATTGACGGCTCATCTCAAAAAACTAAATCATAGAAAACGGATTGCCGTAGTCTGTGCCAATGATCCTAACACGGAATATGCTATTACCCGCGCATTGGAAGAAGGAATTGCGGAGTTTCTGATGATCGGAGATTCGGCTATTCTGGAAAAATATCCTACACTCAAACAATATCCCGAATACATAAAAATCATCCATATAGAAGATTCGGACGAGGCAGCACGCGAAGCGGTACGCATTGTCCGTGAGGGAGGAGCAGATATTCTGATGAAAGGAATTATTAATACGGACAACCTGTTGCACGCTATACTTGATAAAGAAAAAGGATTGCTTCCGAAAGGGAAAATTCTTACGCATCTGGCGGTAATGGAAATTCCAACGTATCACAAATTGCTTTTCTTCTCGGATGCTGCCGTTATTCCGCGTCCCACTTTGCAACAACGTATAGAAATGATCTGGTATGCTATATGCACGTGCCGCCACTTCGGTATTGAACAACCACGTATCGCCTTAATCCACTGTACGGAAAAAGTAAGCGCCAAGTTTCCCCACTCACTGGATTATGTAAATATCGTGGAACTTGCCGAAGCCGGAGAGTTCGGAAATGTAATTATTGACGGCCCGCTGGATGTACGTACCGCCTGCGAGCAGGCAAGCGGCGATATTAAAGGTATTGTATCTCCTATCAACGGACAAGCGGATGTGCTGATATTCCCCAATATAGAATCGGGTAATGCATTCTACAAATCTGTGTCCCTGTTTGCACAGGCAGAAATGGCGGGTTTATTGCAAGGACCGATCTGCCCAGTGGTACTTCCGTCTCGTAGTGACTCCGGCTTGTCCAAATATTATAGCATGGCAATGGCTTGCCTGCAAGTCTCAGGAGACTGTGAATGCAGAAAACAAATAAATCAAGTCCCCAATAATTCATAATTCAAAAATCAATATTGATGAAAATTCTAGTTATCAATCCCGGCTCCACTTCGACGAAGATTGCAGTATATGAAAATGAAACTCCGCTACTGGTCCGTAATATCAGCCATACAGTAGAAGAATTATCCGTTTATTCACAAGTGGTAGACCAGTTTGAATTTCGGAAGAATCTGGTACTCCAGGAGTTGGAAGCCAATAAGATACCTTTTGACTTTGATGCAGTCATCGGACGCGGAGGACTGGTAAAACCGATACCGGGTGGAGTATATGAGGTAAATGAAGCCATGAAACGTGATACGGTACACGCCATGCGCACTCATGCCTGTAACCTTGGAGGATTAATTGCAGACAAACTTGCTTCTTCCTTACCCAATTGTCGTGCTTTCATTGCCGATCCGGGAGTAGTGGATGAACTGGAAGATATAGCCCGTATCACAGGCTCACCGTTAATGCCCAAAATTACAATTTGGCATGCCTTGAACCAGAAAGCAATAGCACGCCGCTTCGCCAGAGAGCAGGGAACACAATACGAAGACCTTGATTTAATCATCTGCCATTTGGGAGGTGGTATTTCTATTGCAGTTCACCGCCATGGACGGGCTATTGATGCAAACAATGCGTTGGACGGCGAAGGCCCTTTCTCGCCGGAACGTGCAGGTACACTGCCTGCCGGTCAACTTATCGACCTTTGTTTTAGCGGACAGTTCACCAAAGATGAATTGAAGAAGCGTATTTCCGGACGTGCGGGACTGACAGCTCACTTGGGTACTACCGATGTACCTGTGATTATCAAATCCATAGAAGAAGGAGACAAAAAAGCGGAGTTCGTATTGGACGCCATGATTTATAACGTAGCAAAAGCAATAGGTGGCGCCGCTACTGTACTTTGTGGGAAGATAGATGCTATTCTCCTGACAGGAGGGATTGCTTACTCCGATTATGTCATTTCACGACTCAAAAAACGTATTTCTTTTTTAGCTCCGATCCATATTTATCCCGGAGAAAACGAAATGGAATCATTGGCTTTCAATGCGCTAGGGGCATTGAAAGGAGAACTTCCGATACAAATTTATAAATAACACAAACTTCCCATTCTTGAGTTTCACCGTTTTTATCGTATTGATAAAACGCTGATAATCAACACAAATCAATATATTTCTATCACCCTCAAAGCAAATATATGGAAAAAAACACCTCAACTATTTTTTGCCTTAACGCCCTCTTTCTTTTAAAGGAGGGAGTATTTTTAATAAAAGGGAGCGAAGCCCCCTCGACTTCACTCCCTCACAATCTTTCTCCTCTCATTTCCTAATACACGGAGAAACACGTTTGAATCAAAAAAAGTTACACCTATAATTATAAACTATTCATCCACCTTTAAAGTTCCGGCAGGTCTTTATTTCCGGTCTTATTCACCGGCGAACCGTCAGCGTTTACTTGAATAGAACCATCGCCATTGCAAACAAAAGCATTTCCATAAATATCTCCTAGCTTGCCACCTTCTTTAATACACATCCAATAGGCTATTGAGAATTCCTCCTGCCCGTAAGAGAACTGGGTATGGGATGCAGAGAATATTGCCTTCCATTACATAATGAATACCTGTGCCTTCAAAAGCTCGGTCCAAAATTTCGGATACCGACTGATTGTTGGCAGCTACATTAACTACCCGTTTTACATCTACTGTTTTTTTGTTGTAGACAAACAAATAGTTGGTCTGTGACTCTATTTTAGAGAGTAACTCACTTACTTTCAGCGTTGAGTGGGGAATGCTGATTTTTGCACTCTGAGAGTATCCATTCTCACAATAAGCTTGAAATGTTACGAACAGAAGAAGGAATAAAGTGATCTTCATAGTTAGTATTATTTGCTTAGATTCTAAACTTTTTGGGCAAAAAAGCCCTTTCAAAGAAATTTTTCTCATATCTTTGCAACGTGTTAAGTTAATAAATTGATTAAGGTCGATTTTTGACTGTTTCGAATCGGAAAGTATGGGGGTACTTTCCGATTCTCTTTTAATGAGATGCTATTGACTGTTATTCATAATTGTTATGCTTTTAAGGGTTAGTACTAATTTAAGGTATATATTTAGCGTGAGCTCATTTCTTTATTTTATAAAGATACTGTCTTTTTCGGCACTTATGGAGTAAATAAACGAATGATCTTTCTGAATTACTTTCAGTACGTGTTCCACCCCATCCTGATCTTTAAACTTACCCGTGCAACGATAATTCAGTACTTTCGGATTCTCCACAACGATCTTCACTTTATAATATTTCTCCAGTTTACCAAGCAACAGGTTAAAAGGAGTATCATCAAAACAGTATAAACCATCTTTCCAACGGAGATAATCAAAATCAGTAAAACGCTCCTTTCTGAACTTTCCGTCCCAGAAAATAAAAACCTCGTTCACCCACAGACGTGTAAGCGAATGTTCGCTGCCTTTCGCATAGATATCGACAATACCTTCAAGCAAAGTAGTTGTAAATTCATTGCTACCCCGGTAAGCACACACATTAAAATGTGTTTCCACTACTCTCACCTGATTAGTTTCCGTATTTACATAGAATGGGATTTCTTTATTTTTCGCCACCTCGAAGTAAGCTCCTCCGTCTAGTTCCACATTCCTCTCATTCCGTCCGAAATCATGGGAGTATGTTAATGTAGACTGTGCATTCAGCCATACTTTCGTACCGTCTGCCAAAGTAATCTGTGCTCGCTGGCCAGCAGGCACTGTCACTGTCTGCAGATGCGCTGTATTACCATAATGATACTCCTTGAATAAAAAAACACAACTGATTGCTACTACTATAACGGCAGCTATACGGGCACTCTACCTTAACATAGGTAAGATATGAGTACCCACAGCCACTTTCTCTCCCTTATTGTTTATTTTGGTATTGGTGAAAAGGGCAATATCGAACAACATATGTTCTTTCTGCAATGTCCGACGGTTTTCCTCCGATTCATTCACCCAGTTAAGAAGACATTTTTCTTCCTCAACAGTAGTGTTACCCTTAAAATATTTATGTAATAACTCAACGGAAACTTTTGCAGAAAAGCAAAAGTTTAGACAAAAAAATAACCCGACTTCTAGTAATCGGGTTATTCTATATTATATTAAAACTGTCACTTTTTACTTCTTTTCCGGTCTTGGCAACAAAACCTTTCTAGAAAGTTTGAATTTACCGGTTTTAGGATCAATATCAATCAATTTTACATCAATTTCGTCACCCTCTTTAATTCCGGCTTCTTCCACTGTTTCCAAACGTTTCCAGTCTATTTCAGAAATGTGCAGCAAACCGTCCTTACCCGGCAAAAATTCGATGAACGCACCGTAAGGCATGATAGAACGAACCTTACCTTTGTACACTTCACCCACTTCGGGAACAGCAACAATTGCCTTGATCATGCGCATTGCATCGTCAATACATTTCTTATTAGTACCTGAAACTTCGATACGTCCCACACCTTCTGTTTCTTCGATAGTGATGACAGCACCGGTCTCTTCCTGCATACCTTGAATTATTTTACCACCAGGACCAATCACAGCACCGATAAATTCTTTAGGAATTGTCATGGTTTCAATGCGGGGAGCATGTTCTTTCAAGTCTGCACGCGGTTCAGCGATTGTTTCAGCAATCTTATCCAAGATGTGCATACGCCCTTCCTTAGCCTGGTTCAATGCACGTTCCAAGATTTCATAAGACAGACCGTCTACCTTAATATCCATTTGCGTAGCAGTAATACCATCTCTTGTTCCAGTCACCTTGAAGTCCATATCTCCGAGGTGGTCTTCATCACCGAGGATATCAGACAATACTGCATATTTATCTTCACCTGCATTCTTAATCAGTCCCATTGCAATACCTGATACCGGCTTCTTGATCTTCACACCTGCATCCATTAATGCCAATGTTCCGGCACATACGGTAGCCATAGAAGAAGAACCATTAGATTCGAGAATTTCTGAAACAACACGTACTACGTACGGATAGTCAGCAGGAATCTGTCCTTTCAAAGCGCGCCAAGCCAAGTGGCCATGACCAATTTCACGACGACCTACGCCGCGTTGTGCTTTTGCCTCACCAGTGGAAAAAGGAGGGAAATTATAATGTAACAGGAAACGTTCTTTTCCGTGTTCCAATACATTGTCAATAATCTTTTCATCGAGTTTTGTACCCAGTGTGACAGAAGTCAGTGATTGAGTTTCACCACGAGTAAAGATAGCAGATCCGTGAGGACCGGGTAGGTAACCTACTTCACACCAAATCGGGCGAATTTCGGTAGTTTTACGACCATCCAGGCGTTTGCCTTCATCAAGAATAGAACGGCGCATTGCTTCTTTTTCTACATCGTGATAATAACGGTCGATCAAAGCCGCTTTTTCTTCCAGTTCCTCTTCTGAGAACTGAGCCTTAAACTCTTCACAAATAGCTTCGAAAGCAGCAAAACGTTCATGTTTATTGTTATTTCCGGAAGCAGCAACAGCATAAGCCTTGTCATAACAAGCTTCACGAACTGCCTTACGCAAGTCTTCGTCGTTTACCTCATGGTCATATTCACGTTTTACGGTTTTGCCAACTTCTTCAGTCAACTCCATCTGAGCTTTGCAATGTACCTTAATTGCTTCGTGAGCCACTTTCATAGCCTCTAGCAATTCTGCTTCGGATACTTCGTGCATTTCGCCTTCTACCATCATGATATTTTCATAAGTAGCAGCCACCATAAGGTCCATATCAGCTTTTTCCAGTTGCTCAAAAGTCGGATTGATTACAAACTGACCGTCAATACGCGCTACACGCACTTCGGAAATCGGTCCGTTAAATGGAATATCTGAAACAGCAAGTGCTGCAGAAGCTGCAAGTCCTGCCAATGCGTCCGGCATATCTACACCATCTGCTGAGAAGAGGATGATATTTACATATACCTCTGCATGATAATTGTCGGGGAATAAGGGGCGGAGAGCACGGTCAACAAGACGGCAGGTCAGGATCTCATAATCAGAAGCCCGACCTTCTCTTTTGGTAAAACCACCGGGGAAACGGCCGAATGCCGCAAATTTTTCTTTGTACTCTACCTGTAAAGGCATAAAATCTGTTCCGGGAACTGCATCTTTAGCGGCACAAACAGTAGCCAACAACATGGTGTTTCCCATGCGTAGCATTACAGAACCGTCTGCCTGTTTTGCCAACTTTCCCGTCTCGAGTGTGATGGTTCTTCCATCAGGTAACTCGATCGTCTTAACAATTGGGTTAATCATAAAAATTGTTTTATCTATACTTTTTCTTTCAAAATTCCTGCAAAGATATACATTTATCGTGGTAATTAGGTGGAAATGAGCTAAAAAGTTAGTTAGTAACTGATTTTTTTTCTAAATTAGGATGAAGAACACTGCAAAATGCTTTGACTAATCTCGAAAAGACGTATATTTGCACCTTGTAAAAAACACACGAGATATGAAAAAGATTACTTTTGTTGCGCTTGCCGCACTTACTATTACAGCTTGTAGTTCCGGTCCTAAATTCCAAGTGAACGGAGATATTTCAGGAGCCGACGGAAAAATGCTTTATCTCGAAGCGTCCGGCCTTGAAGGGATCGCCGCATTGGACTCGGTCAAACTGAAAGGAGAAGGAGCATTCAGTTTCAAACAGCCCCGCCCCGAATCACCCGAATTTTACCGTTTGCGAATAGACGACAAAGTCATTAACTTTTCTGTCGATTCTATCGAAACGCTCCAGATAAAAGCACCGTATGTAGACTTTTCAACTGCGTACACCATAGAAGGTTCCGGAAACAGCAACAAAATAAAAGAGCTAACGCTGAAACAAATCGATCTTCAAAAGAATGTGGACGACTTGCTAGCTACATTACGCAACAATAATATCAGCCACGATATTTTCGAAGACAGCCTGGCCACGTTGCTCAATAACTATAAAGAGGATGTGAAAGTAAACTATATATTCGCAGCACCGAATACGGCAGCCGCTTATTTCGCCCTGTTCCAAAAGCTCAACAACTATCTGATATTCGATCCGTTGAACAACAAAGACGATGTGAAATGTTTTGCAGCCGTAGCTACCAGCCTCAACAATACATATCCCGATGCAGTACGCTCCAAGAACCTTTATAATATCGTTATTAAAGGTATGAAAAACACACGTCAACCCCAGGCAAAAGCACTGGAGATTCCACAGGAAAAAATTGTAGAAACCGGCATCATCGACATTGCTTTGCGCGACATACACGGGAATGTGCGCAAGTTGACTGACCTGAAAGGCAAAGTCGTATTACTCGACTTCTCCGTATTCCAGTCACCGGCAGGCGCTCCCCACAATATGTTGCTTCGCGAACTATATAATAAGTATGCTTCACAGGGATTGGAAATTTACCAGATCTCTCTCGATGCGGACGAACACTACTGGAAAACGGCAGCAGCCAACCTCCCTTGGATATGTGTGCGTGACGGCAACGGAGTTTATTCCACCAATGTAGCTGTATATAATGTTCGCCAGGTTCCATCTATCTTTTTGATTAACCGCAACAACGAATTGAAACTTCGTGGCGAGGATATCAAGGATTTGGAAGCATCCGTCAAGTCATTACTCTAAGTTGTTATAAATTAGCATATTTCATTTAAATATGTTACATAGCAGCATTTTTTGCTTGACACGTATCACTTAAAAAGCTATCTTTGCAAAGAAATAATGAAAAGAGGGTTCCAACATGGCACATGTTGGAATTCTTTTTTGTTTATATGACCATTTAAAACAATTAAAGGAGGAAAACATCATGGCTTATATGTCAGAAGAAGGTTACAAGAAACTTATGGCGGAACTGAAAGAACTGGAAACAGTGGAACGCCCGAAGATCTCCGCGGCAATAGCCGAAGCAAGAGATAAAGGAGACTTGTCAGAAAATGCAGAGTACGATGCAGCCAAAGAGGCACAAGGTCTGTTGGAAATGCGTATCAACAAACTGAAAACAGTGATTGCGGATGCAAAAATCATTGATGAGTCCAAGCTCAAAACTGATTCCGTACAGATTTTAAATAAGGTGGAACTGAAAAATGTAAAGAATGGTATGAAGATGACTTATACCATCGTTTCCGAAAGTGAAGCTAACCTGAAGGAAGGAAAAATTTCAGTAAACACCCCGATTGCACAAGGTCTGCTTGGCAAGAAGATCGGTGATGTAGCAGAAATTACAGTACCGCAAGGCAAAATTGCATTAGAAGTAGTAAACATATCCATTTAACGTTAAGGCAGGTCTCCGTATGAGGCTTGCCTTATTTTATCAATAAAAGTTATGGCAACAATATTCAGCAGAATCATCGCAGGCGAAATCCCCTGCTACAAGGTGGCGGAAAACGACAAGTTCTTCGCATTTCTCGATATCAACCCGTTGGTAAAGGGACATACATTGGTAGTGCCCAAACAAGAAGTAGACTATATTTTCGATTTGAGCGATGAAGACCTGGCTGCAATGCACGTATTTGCAAAGCAGGTAGCCCGTGCCATCGAAAAGGCCTTCCCGTGCAAGAAGGTGGGTGAAGCAGTGATTGGACTGGAAGTTCCTCACGCACATATTCATTTAATCCCTATCCAGAAGGAATCGGATATGCTGTTCTCTAATCCGAAACTGAAATTGTCGGACGAAGAATTCAAGTCTATCGCACAAGCAATCAACTCCTCTCTATAAAACATGATGACAAAATAACGAAAGGCGTCTTGCGAAGGACGCCTTTTTCTTTTCCTGCTTCTTTCAGAAAAAACTCTCATTTTTTCAACGGGTCCGGAGACTTGTCACGGCTTTCGGCCACTTCAACCAGATAAACACCGGCACAAATAAACACTATGGCAAAGGTCTGCGTCCAACTGAAACGGTCCTGTCCGATAGCTAGTGAAGTGATAGTAGCAACAATCAGAATCAGATAGCCATAAATGGCAACAACGGTTGTTTTGAGATATTTCAATCCGATCGGAATCAGCAAATAACTGACTGTGGTAGGAAATATCAATACAAACATCAGTATCAAGAAAGGTTGCCAATGGATAGGTATTGTCAGTACAGGAGCATCAAAACCCGTGATAGCCGTAACAATCAAACCGGTAATGGCAGCTCCCGTAAATGTATAACGCAACATCGTCATCGCTCCCACGTTTGCAAGGATACGTTGGCTCATTACCAGATAGATAGCATAAGCTACGGAACTAAGCAAACAAAGCATATTCCCTGTAAATGCATCCGAAGCAAGGTCGTCACTTTTCTGAGTCAAGATGCACACCAGAGCTCCGACCAGCCCGATAGCCATACCTACTATTTTTTTCACTGACACCTTTTCTTTATAGAACACAATCATAATCACAAACACCCAAATAGGTTCCAAACTAGTAAAAATAGAACTGGAAACAGGCGTAGTCTTACTCAACCCGATAAGATAAAGGAACATAAAGCCGTACAACCCCAACGCCCCCAACAGAAGCAACAGGATTTTTTCTTTCGGAGTGGACTGTTCCTTCGGCATGAACCAGCCGATAATCCAAAAAGCGACCGCTGCAAACGTACAACGGATTGCCGCTCCCGTTAGCGGACTCATCCACAACGGAAGAAGAAATTTCAACGCATTCATATTAAAACCACCGAATATCTTTGAAACGGCCATGCTGACGTTAGCTTCCAGTTTTTTATTTCTCATCTTTATTTCAATTGGTCGTTAAACAAAAAAGTATCACGGCAACGGTATGCCCAGAAGAAAGTGCCAACAGTAATCAACAGATTGAAGATAAACGGAAATTCCTGCGACTGTGTATGAAATACCCATTGCAGAAAATCACCAATGAAAGGATAAAGCAAAATTGCCAGATAATTCATCATCATCACAAATGCCAGTGCCATTGTTGCCTTCTGTGGAAGCGCCGCATGAGTCGTTTTCTCGTACAACATAGGCTGAATAACGCCATATCCCAATCCGACAAGCAGACAACCCGGAATAATGAGCCACTCCAACGGAGCTATCCAGATTAATAACAACCCTAAAGCTATGGATAACAGACTATATGCCTTGGTACGTTCTTTTAGAAGGCCGACAATCTTATTCAAGCAGAAGCCCGGAGCCGTAATAGCCAGGAAGAAAAGCGAAATCATCAACCCCGAATTACCGCTGGAAAAATGATGTTTTTCCATTAAGAAAGGCAGATTGAAAATCACCACTACTACAATATAAGTAATTATCCCGTAAAAAGCCATTAACTGTATCAGATGCCTGATATGGATACCATATTTACCACCTCCTATATCTATGGATGAATCTTCGGCTTCCGAATCATCTTTCTGAGAAGAAGATACGGCAGCTTCCGGCTGAGTCGTCTTTAGATGTCCAACCAGCAGAATAGAAATCAAGGGAAGCAGATAGACCAGAAAAGGCAAATGCCAACTGACTTCTGCCAGATATCCGGTTACAGCAGTCGCTATAACCAAAGTAAAATTAGTAATCGCCGAACTTAACCCGAATTGCTTCACCCGATATGTACCCACAAAATACCTGGAAACCAATCCGGTGGACAAAGGAATAATCAACCCTGCCCCTACACCAAGCAAGGCACTTACCACTATTAATTGCCACATTTTATTGGAAAGCAAATATAACACTCCACTTGTTGCAAACAGCCATAGCCCGACTTGCAACACACGGACAAAATCAACTTTTTCCGTCAATTTACCACCGAGCAATATAAAAGGGATAATCAGCAACGATGGCAACGAAGTCAACATCTGAATATCCAGATCCGTAGCTTTTGGAAATATTTTTGTAAGATCACCCAAAATAGGTGAAACAGCCAACCCTGGCAGAGACGTCAATGCCGAAATAGACCATATAGCTATTAAAGTTATGAGAGGGATCGTCCCTTTACCTGTCTTTATTTTCATATACTTGCTCGTTAAAAGTTTAGATTGGAAGAACAACAATACTTCCGGTATAAAGTTCAAAATAACAAGAAATGATTTTTGAAGAAAAAAGACATTTGCATGATAGACTCGAATGAAAATGAAGAGAAAAATATCCAGAATCTGAACGAAATTCCCCCAAAAGACCACCTGAAAACTATCAAAAACCACCTAAAAACTATCCACCGATAGCTTTTGGGTCAAAATCCGTCGGATTCTACCCCGTCGTATCTGAAAAAATGCCGTAAACTTGCATCATCGAATTACAACGAATACTCACAATTTAAAAAGCAACGCATATGAAAAGTTTAAGCTTCAGAAAAGATTTAGTAGGAGTACAAGATGAATTACTCCGGTTCGCTTATAAACTGACAACCGACCGCGAAGAAGCAAACGATTTGTTGCAGGAAACATCATTGAAAGCATTAGATAACGAAGATAAATATACGCCTGATACTAATTTCAAAGGATGGATGTATACTATCATGCGCAACATCTTTATCAACAACTACCGCAAAGTAGTTCGCGACCAAACATTCATCGACCGGACCGATAACCTTTATCACCTGAACCTGCCACAAGACGCCGGTTTTGAGAGTACAGAAAAGGCTTATGACCTGAAAGAGATGCACCGTGTGGTCAACACACTTCCTAAAGAATATAAAGTCCCGTTCGCGATGCACGTTTCCGGCTTCAAATATCGTGAAATAGCAGAAAAGCTGAATCTTCCGTTAGGAACGGTAAAGAGCCGTATCTTCTTCACACGCCAAAAATTGCAGGAAGAATTAAAAGACTTCCGCTAAACGGCAAAGAGTCCGGCGTCTATGTTGAAACGCCATTTTTCAGTTAAGTCAATAGGTATAAAAAAGCAAAAGGAGCTGTTCTTCTTTTGCTTTTTTTATTTTCCCGCCTCCCTATTCTTATTGATCTCACTATCCATTATTCCTCTCTCCCTACTTATTTTTTTTCGTTTAACTATATCTTACACACTAATGAAACTCCCTACATACGGGAAAAACTTCCCCCCTTAATAAACGCCAAATAATGTAAAAGCCGAAAACTTTCAAAACTATCTGCTGTTGTTGTGGGAAATTCGACGGGGAAAATCCCCATCGCCCTAAACCTTTTAAAAAACAAATTAGTATGGAAGATTTAAATTTCAGAAAAGGTGATGCAAAAACCGATGTATTTGGCTCAGACAGAATGCTACAACCCTCTCCGGTAGAGAAAATTCCTGATGGCCCTACTACTCCTGAAGTCGCTTATCAAATGGTGAAAGACGAAACATTCGCCCAAACTCAACCACGTTTGAACCTGGCTACTTTCGTTACCACTTATATGGACGAATATGCAACCAAGCTGATGAACGAAGCTATCAATATCAATTATATTGATGAAACAGAGTATCCACGTATCGCAGTAATGAATGGTAAATGTATCAATATCGTTGCCAACTTATGGAACTCTCCCGAAAAAGACACATGGAAAACAGGTGCATTGGCAATCGGTTCTTCAGAAGCTTGTATGCTGGGTGGTGTAGCTGCATGGTTGCGCTGGCGTAAGAAAAGACAGGCTCAAAGCAAACCATTCGATAAACCAAATTTCGTTATTTCAACAGGTTTCCAGGTGGTATGGGAGAAGTTTGCACAGTTGTGGCAGATTGAAATGCGTGAAGTGCCTTTGACACTTGATAAAACCACACTCGACCCCGAAGAAGCATTGAAGATGTGTGACGAAAATACAATCTGTGTCGTACCTATCCAAGGTGTTACATGGACAGGATTGAACGATGATGTTGAAGCATTAGATAAAGCACTTGATGCTTACAACGCAAAAACTGGTTATGACATTCCTATCCACGTAGACGCCGCAAGCGGTGGTTTCATCCTTCCGTTCCTTTATCCGGAAAAGAAGTGGGACTTCCGTTTGAAATGGGTGCTTTCTATCAGTGTATCCGGTCACAAATTCGGTTTAGTATATCCAGGACTTGGTTGGGTTTGCTGGAAAGGCAAAGAATATCTGCCCGAAGAAATGGCGTTCAGCGTAAATTATCTGGGTGCTAACATCACACAGGTAGGTCTGAACTTCTCCCGTCCTGCCGCTCAGATTCTGGGACAATATTACCAATTCATTCGTTTAGGATTCCAGGGATACAAAGAAGTACAATACAATTCGTTGATGATCGCTAAATATATCCACGATGAAATCGCCAAAATGGCTCCGTTCGTCAATTACTCCGAAGATGTAGTGAACCCATTGTTCATCTGGTATCTCAAACCTGAATACGCCAAAGCAGCCAAATGGACGTTATATGACCTACAAGACAAATTGTCTCAACATGGTTGGATGGTTCCGGCTTATACATTACCTTCTAAACTGGAAGACTATGTAGTAATGCGTGTCGTTGTCCGCCAAGGATTCAGCCGCGATATGGCAGACATGTTACTAGGTGACATCAACAATGCTGTTGCCGAACTAGAAAAACTGGATTATCCGACTCCTACCCGTATGGCTCAGGAAAAGAATCTTCCGGTAGAAACAAAGATGTTCAACCATGGTGGCCGCCGTCACAAAACAGTTAAATAAGAATAGATCTATGGATAAAAAAGTAACACTCGCTCAATTGAAAGAAGTGGTACAGGAGGCATACGACCAGGTAAAAACCAATACAGGAGGCAAGAATGCCGACTATATTCCTTACTTGGCAAATGTCAATAAAGATCTCTTCGGAATTAGTGTCTGCCTGCTCAACGGGCAGACTATCCATGTGGGAGATACTGATTACCGCTTCGGAATAGAATCCGTATCGAAAGTACATACCGCTATCCTTGCATTACGTCAATATGGCGCCAAGGAAATTCTGGACAAGATCGGAGCTGATGCAACCGGCTTGCCTTTCAACTCAATCATCGCTATCTTACTGGAGAACGACCATCCGTCTACTCCATTAGTAAACGCCGGTGCTATTTCTGCTTGCAGTATGGTGAAGCCTATCGGTGACTCTGCCAAGAAATGGGATGCTATCGTTGGAAACGTAACCGATTTGTGCGGCAGCGCTCCTCAGCTGATTGATGAATTATATAAATCCGAATCGGATACGAACTTCAATAACCGTTCTATTGCCTGGTTGTTGAAAAACTACAACCGTATCTACGATGATCCGGATATGTCGTTAGACCTCTATACCCGCCAATGTTCATTAGGAGTTACTGCATTACAGCTTTCTGTTGCTGCCGGGACAATTGCCAATGGTGGTGTGAACCCAGTGACTAAAAAGGAAGTTTTCGATGCTAGCCTTGCTCCTAAAATCACAGCCATGATTGCTGCAGTAGGTTTCTACGAACATACCGGTGACTGGATGTACACTTCCGGAATCCCTGCAAAAACAGGTGTAGGTGGTGGGGTAATGGGCGTATTACCCGGACAATTCGGTATCGCTGCATTCGCTCCTCCTTTGGACGGATCGGGTAACTCTGTAAAAGCTCAGTTGGCTATCGAATACATCATGAACAAACTAAGATTGAATGTATTTGGTAACAATCGTATCACTATAGTTGATTAACGACTCTCTCTATGAAAAAGATGAAAGGTTACTGTCTGCAGATAGTAACCTTTTTTCTTCTTCCCGGTTATACTTCAATATGAAGGATATTATCTTTTATAAAAGCATTATGTTTTTGCCTCTTGTACGGATTGCGCCGGAGTTTCTTGTCCGACAGCCTTCTCCTTTTCTTCCTCCTCTTCTGCATAATATTGCTTCTTCCGCTTGTTGGACTGCTGAATAAGATTCGTGATATACACTGTAAAGATAGGAAACATCATCATTCCTAACGCTGCCAACAGTACGGACAACACTCTACCGGTCACCGTTACCGCTATTATATTCGACCCGACAGTAGTTACATCCATAAATGCCCACCACAATGCATCCCCATAACTATGGACAAGCGGATTTACTTTATGCTCAAGCACAAAGAAAGCAAGACTGGAGAAATAAACAGTAGCCAGCAACATCGTCAGATAAGAAACGAACAGGCTCGAAGCCTTATTGTACGTCAGCCAGCCGACCACAATCGCCAGCGCATATCCCCCCCTCAACAAAGGAATAAAACGGAGTAGATAAGTAATTTCGGGAGAAAAAGTCCATCCATAATAAGCAATAATGTTCTGATAAGGAATGGCTACCAACAGGAAAATGAAATGTGTCCGTAAATAACGTCCTTTGTGTTTCGCCAGAAAAAATTCCAATACAAAATCGAAAAGAAACCAAATGCAAATCCACAACTGGGTTTTCATATAAGACGACTGTGTATAAAAAGGAATTCCCTTAAAAGTATCTACCGAGATACTAATTACGAGAAAAAGAGACATCACCAATATAATAATGTGGAGAATGCCATAAATGCCCTTTTTCCCTAAGATAAAATCTGAAAGTGCTGATTTCATAACTACTTAGTTTATAATAAAATGATTCGTATGTAATTTATAATGCTTAGAAACAATCGGAGAAAGCGATTGTTTTGAAACAGACAAATTGAGATTGGCAAAAGAGCAGTTTATCGATGTTAATTAACGAACTTTGAAAGAGATTGCTGAAACATCTCACGCTAAATGTTGTTATAAGACTGACTTTAAAATATTTTTCACTTAAAACCTTAACTTATGGCAAATATTAAAAATGCAGTGAAGCTAGGCGTGTTTACCCTAGCTATCATGAACGTTACGGCGGTAGTATCCTTACGTGGACTGCCAGCCGAGGCCGTATACGGAATGAGTTCGGCCTTCTACTATCTTTTCGCAGCGATTGTCTTCCTGATCCCGACATCGCTCGTTGCAGCCGAACTGGCGGCAATGTTTCAGGATAAACAGGGTGGTGTATTCCGGTGGGTAGGCGAAGCCTACGGCAAAAAGTTGGGATTCCTCGCTATCTGGGTGCAATGGATTGAAAGTACAATCTGGTATCCGACAGTATTGACATTCGGCGCCGTATCCATTGCCTTCATCGGAATGAATGACGTACACGATATGTCACTGGCAAACAACAAGTATTATACGCTTATCGTAGTGCTTGTCATTTACTGGCTGGCTACTTTCATTTCATTGAAAGGTATGAGCTGGGTCGGTAAGGTTGCCAAAATCGGTGGTATGGTAGGTACAATTATCCCGGCTGCTCTGCTGATTATCCTAGGAATCATTTACCTGGCAACCGGAGGACAGTCCAATATGGATTTCCATAGTAGCTTCTTCCCCGACTTCACAAACTTCGACAATGTCGTTCTCGCTGCTAGTATCTTCTTGTTTTATGCCGGTATGGAAATGGGTGGTATCCACGTAAAAGACGTGGAAAATCCTTCCAAAAACTATCCGAAAGCCGTATTTATCGGTGCACTTATCACAGTTCTCATCTTCGTTTTGGGTACGTTTGCACTAGGTGTTATCATTCCTGCCAAAGACATCAACCTTACCCAAAGTTTGCTTGTTGGCTTTGACAACTACTTTAAATACATCCACGCTTCCTGGTTATCACCGATCATTGCTATTGCTCTGGCATTCGGAGTATTAGCCGGTGTATTGACATGGGTTGCCGGTCCATCAAAAGGTATATTTGCTGTAGGTAAGGCCGGTTATATGCCTCCGTTCTTCCAGAAGACAAACAAACTGGGTGTACAAAAAAATATCCTGTTCGTGCAAGGTCTTGCTGTAACAGTACTGAGCTTACTGTTCGTCGTTATGCCTTCTGTACAGAGTTTTTATCAGATTTTGTCACAGCTGACAGTTATTCTTTACCTTATTATGTACCTATTGATGTTCTCTGGAGCTATCGCATTGCGGTATAAGATGAAGAAACTGAACCGTCCGTTCCGTATCGGTAAGTCCGGTAACGGTTTGATGTGGTTCGTCGGTGGTCTTGGTTTCTGTGGTTCGTTACTTGCCTTCATCCTCAGCTTTATCCCGCCTAGCCAGATTTCAACCGGTAGCAATACCGTTTGGTTCTCTGTATTGATTATCGGTGCAATCATCGTAGTTGTTGCCCCGTTCATCATCTATGCGTCCAAGAAACCGTCTTGGGTAGATCCGAATTCCAATTTCGAACCTTTCCACTGGGAAGTACAGGCTCAACCTGCTACTGCAAGTCCGAGTGTTACCAAGCCAAGCACAACCGCTTCCGGTCCGAGTTCATCAAACAGCTCTGCTCCTTCGAGCGGAAGTTCTGCATCAACCAGCACGTCTCTGGGAAGCGGAGACAAAGATAAGGATACGCCTAAGTCATAAAGACTAAGTGTTCATTCTACCTAAAAAAAGTAAAGAGTGCCAAAAACTAATAATAACTTCACTTCTCCTTCTTTAAGAAGGGGAATAAAGATTACGACTGCTTTTTGGCACTCTTTACTTATTTTCATTAATTTCTTCCGATGTTGCCTTCAACGGCAACACGAACCAGAAAGTAGAACCTTCGTTCATTTCAGATTCCAGACCGACTCTCCCACCCAGACTGCAGACAATCGTTTGTGAAAGTGTCAATCCTAATCCTGCCCCCTGCACCTCACGATCCAACTTTATGAAGTAGATTTGTTAATACCCAAATAATACGCTGATGCTCGGAGGGCATCATTATCAGTTGCAATCGCGACTCACAGACCAAAACTACCACAGAATTATTCGCCAGCTTCATGGCAAATACACCGCAGTGCAGCAGGTCTCCGATTCTTCGTATCACGCTCTCCGCAGGTATGGGAAGACCATCTTGACCAAACAGCATTTACCTGCAAAAAAATAAGAAAAGCCAGTAAAATAGCAATTACAACAAAAGCAGTCCCATAGTTACACATTTTATATTTGTTTGAATGTTTTAGTGTGTAAAATTATAAAATATACGGTCTTGCATTTGAGTACATATTTATCCCCTAAAAAGAAATCCAGGTTTTCATAGTATTATTATTTAGTAAAAAATTCCCTTCAAGTTATTGCGGTATTAAAAAATATACTTATCTTTGCACCCGCAAACGAGAAAGGTGCCATAGCTCAGTTGGTAGAGCAAAGGACTGAAAATCCTTGTGTCCCCGGTTCGATTCCTGGTGGCACCACTTTCTTAAGCAATCGGAATGTAGCGCAGTTGGTAGCGCACTACGTTCGGGACGTAGGGGTCGGGCGTTCGAGTCGCCTCATTCCGACAAGGTAAAGGGTAGCTTTCTGGAATACAGCAAGTTACCCTTTATTATTTTTAGGCTGTCGGGACGTAACCGGAACAGCCGGACTGAAATCTATCAACCTATTATATCATGAAGAACAGATTCTACATTTTGACGGCAACAGCACTCTCTTTGCTGTGTTTCAGTTGCACAAAGACTCAAGTGGCTCATTCTGAGAATGAGAAGACAATCACTCCGCCTATCATGGGTTGGAGTTCCTGGAATGCTTTCCGAGTAGATATTAGTGAAGACATTATTAAACATCAGGCCGACCTTATGGTAGAAAAAGGTTTGAAGGATGCGGGCTACCACTATATCAACGTAGACGATGGCTTCTTCGGCAAACGTGACGACAACGGAATCATGTTCACCAACGAGAAACGTTTCCCGAACGGAATGAAACCGGTTGCCGACCACATACACAGTCTCGGCATGAAAGCGGGAATCTATACGGATGCAGGCAATAACACTTGTGGTTCTATCTGGGACAACGACCTTGCAGGAGTAGGCGCAGGTATCTATGGGCACGAACCTCAAGACGCCCAGCTATACTTTGGCGACTGGGGCTTCGACTTTATCAAAATAGACTATTGTGGAGGCGATGTCCTCGGACTGGACGAGGAAGAACGTTATACTTCTATCCGCAACAGCATTGACAAAGTAAACAAAAACGTTTCCGTCAACATCTGCCGCTGGGCTTTCCCCGGTACCTGGGCAAAAGATGTGGCAACTTCCTGGCGCATCAGTGGAGATATCAATGCACATTGGGGATCACTGAAATATGTAGTCAGAAAGAATCTTTATCTATCTGCCTATGCCGGAAACGGACATTACAACGATATGGATATGATGGTGATCGGATTCCGTGACAATAGCAAAGTAGGCGGAAAAGGACTTACTCCGACAGAAGAAGAAGCTCATTTCGGTTTATGGTGTATCATGAGTTCGCCTCTCCTAATCGGCTGCAATCTGGAAAACCTGCCGGATTCTTCACTCCAATTACTTACAAACAAGGAATTGATCGCACTCAACCAAGACCCGTTAGGATTGCAGGCGTATGTGGCACAGCATGAAAATGAAGGTTATGTACTGGTGAAAGATATTGAGCAAAAACGCGGCAATGTACGTGCCGTTGCACTTTACAATCCTTCGGATACGTTATGCAGCTTCTCTGTACCGTTTACCTCACTCGAATTTGGTGGAAACGTGAAAGTACGCGATTTAGCAAGACAAAATGACTTGGGAAATTTCTCCGATGTATTTGAACGAACACTGCCTCCTCACAGCGCTATGTTCCTCCGCATGGAAGGAGAAACGCGTCTGGAGCCTACATTATATGAAGCCGAATGGGCATACTTACCTCTATTCAATGATTTGGGTAAAAATCCTAAAGGCATTATTTATGCTCATGACAAGGATGCTTCCGGTAAGATGAAAATTGGATTCCTCGGCGGAAAACCGGAAAACTATGCAGAATGGCGGGAAGTATATAGTACAGACGGCGGACGCTACCAGATGACTATCCAATATTCACACGGCAAAGGACGACAGCTGGAAGTTGATATCAATGGCGTCATCACTAAGATTGCCGCATTGGGGGAAGATGAGAAACATAGTCAAATCACAATTCCCGTTGAATTGAAGGCCGGTTACAATACGATCCGAATGGGCAATAGTTATAACTGGGCACCGGATATCGACTGCTTCACATTAACCAAAGTATTATAATACAGTATATAAAAAAGAGCAAAGATGAGACAAGTTCACTTTTGCTCTTTTTTATTTCAGACATATAATCACTCCATTACCGTCACACAAGCTTTTCCGGTTAAAAATACATTTAACTTGGAATCATTTTTCTCAGGAATCCAGATCATACGCTCACACTCTCCTTTTTGAAGTTGTACATTTGCATAATGTGCGGTTAAATATTCCGTACCGATATGGCATTTTTCAACATTTACAGACCAATTACCCATCATACCCAGATTCAAATACAGATTATTAATAGTCCCACTCTGAAAATCCACATTCCCGCCACTCCTGATGACTTGCAAAGCTGCAAAATCACAAGAATCGACCACAATAGAATTAGACGTATCAATGGACAAAGAATCCTTTTCCAAATGTTTGAATCCTATGTTCTGCGAATTAATATCATTTATAATACACTCCACATCTTGCGTCATATCCAATCGCATGTCTCCTATATTCATTCCCATAAATTTGGATTTCTTAAACTCCTGCGGAAGTTGATCCAGCGAATAGTCCAAAAGGATTTTCAACGTGTCCCCCATAACGGTCATTTTCAGATAGTCATTTACCTTCTTCGAGCAAGAAAACAGATTCTTCCCTTCTTTTGAAGGCTGCACTTCCAGAAGAGAATTCGCCAGCCAGACGTTACGTTCTGGCGTATACAGCCTTGTTTGAGTCAGCCAGACCACCCGGCAAGCCGGCACTTCTTTGGTTATCTGCTCTCCTTGCAAATTCAGTTGATTGGAAATGTATGGCCTTCCTAAACAAAAAATCATAAACATTCCGCCTACCAGCACACAAAGTCCGGCTACAAAAAGTCCTATTAATATATAAGTTGTACGTTTCATAATATTTATTTTACTGTTCTTTTTTACAAAATTCCCGGTACATATCCGTGATCTCCTTTATAGGAATATCCAGTGTCTTGATTTGGCGGAAGAAGTAATCCAGTTCTTCCTTCAAAAAAGTATTCTTCCTCAGTGAATGAATCAATTCTCTCGCACCGGTGGCGACAAAATAACCAATACCGCGTTTATTATAAATAATATTCTGTGACTGGAGATAATCGAATGAGCGCATTACCGTATTGGCGTTTACTTCCACAATAGTAGCATATTCTCTGACAGAGGGAATACGTTCCTCCTCAGCAAACTGTCCCAGAAGTATCTCATCACAGATTCTATCTGCAATCTGTAAATAAATAGCTTTACTTTCTTTAAAATTCATAGTCTAAAGTATTACATACGTTGAACGATCTCAGACTCCTTGAAACGGAAATAAGCGAGCGTCCAATTTACGAATGCAAAAAGCATAAAGCCCACAGTTACCATGACAGTAACCTGTTCCTTCGTTATTGAAGAAAAAATATAACCATAATCTTTACTGCTTCCGCTAAATAACATATCCCCCACCAACATTCCGACCAATACGTAAATTAAAACAATTATCGTAACAGAAACAAATGTTTTAAGAAACGAATTTTTCGGCCATACAGAACTGCCCAATACAAACAATGACTGTACAAAGCAATAGATAGAAAGCACCAGTGTCAACTCATACGTTTTGTGGAACAAGTACCACCGTTTCCCGCTACCTACCAAATCTCCCAGATTGACAGGAAGTATCACTTCTTTTACGTCCGGATAGATAAGCGAATAAACCAATACCCGTGTATAATCAGCCAGTTCAAAGGTAATGAAAAAAACAACCAACAGGACAACAGTTGATACCAACCAACGAGAAAAGAACTTCTCAAAAGGAGTGGCCGGTGTCATTAATGCAGACAGCCTGTTTGTCTTGCTTTTCATCTTCTCCATTGTCAGCGACCCGCTTAAACAACCAAATCCGAATAGAAACCAAAGAAAAGCTATTAATATAAATCCCCAGGCAGGATCGGCCTCCATATGACGTTCGAGAAAACGAACCGAATCGTGAGTACGATATGCAAAATATCCGTTCCAGACCAACACAACAGTCATCACCCCATAAAGCAATACAATACGAAGTACATTCGACTTCCAACTCTCCACCATTTCCTTGCGGCAAAGATTCATAAAACGAGGCAAACTAAAAAAAGTATCTTTTATCATCGTCTTTTATTTTTGAGTTTGAAACAATCGGGCCATCTCCTCGGGAGCAGCCAGTGTAGCATTAAAAAGAAGTTCCAGATTTATGTCCGATTCTTCCTTCTCTTTATTAGGAAGGATCAGGTAATTACCCTGAATAGTAGGAATGGCAAAAAGAGCTGTCTGCGCCAGTTCGCGATCATCACTCTCTACAAAGAAAAGCTTTTCGCAGATACTACTTGTCGATTCGTCCAGCAGTACACGGCTTTCATCCATAATCAGTACATGATCGAGCACCTTGTCAATATCACGAACCTGATGTGTGGAAATCACAATCGTCTTATCATCCGACATCCCCGATGCGATAAACTTACGGAACTGGCTTTTTCCGGGAATATCCAATCCGTTCGTCGGTTCGTCCATGAGCAAAAGCGAAGTATTCGTTGCCAGTGCAAAGCTCATAAATACTTTTTTCTTCTGGCCCATAGAAAGCGAACCGAGGTTGATATCCATATCCATTTCAAAGTAATGAAGATACTTAATCATATCCTCCTTGCTGAAACGGGGATAAAAAGAACTGTTCAACTCAATATAGCTGACTAAAGATACAGGAGGCAGTTCAAATTCTTCAGGCACTAGAAACATATCCTGCAAAGTTACCGGCAACCGGCGGCGTACATCCGTATCGTGAAACATTACCTTGCCACCTTTAGGAGTCAGCAGACCGGACATCAGATAAAGGAGAGTGGACTTTCCGGCACCATTCTTCCCCAGCAATCCATATACCCTGCCCGATTCGAACGCGAGAGAGAAGTCGTGCAGTACAACACGCTTCGATTTACGATAAGTAAATGAGAGGTTTTCTACTGTAATCATAGCATTTTCTTTTGATTATCAATTGCATTTTAGTGTATTAGTATAATAGCACACTGCAAATGTAGACAATCTTTTCAATATTCCAATAGAAAAGCAAAAAAAAGTGTAAAAAAAGGAGGAGCTAAGATCACTCTCCACTCCTCCTGTCACGACAAACAACTAAAATTATTCACTATTTGATGCCGTCCAATGCCCTTTTAGCAGTAGCATTAGCGGGGTCTATAGCCAGAATTTTACTCCAGTACTCCTTGGATTTCTCCTTATTGGCTTTTGCTTCCGCTTTCAATGTGGGGTTTTCAATAGCCAACAAATAATAATATCCGAGATAACTGTAACACTCTACCAACGCCGAATTGTAATGAGGGTCGTTCTTGCTCTCCAACAATGCGGCTACTTCTTCATAGAAAGGTTTCGCCAATCCCTGCGTTGTTTCGGGGTCGAGTGCAGAATTTGCACGTGCTCTCCAAAAATTGCCTAAATAGCTATCTGGAGCGGCCTCTGAAATCACTTGGAAAACAGAATCGGCAGACATCAGTGCCTGCTTACGTTCTTCAGCATTGATAGTCAACGAATCGGGTTGCGTACCTGCACCATAATAAAGTCTGCCCAACTGGAACTGCAAATCAGGAGTCTGCTTTTCCTTTTCGAGAGACGAGTAATATTTATGATATGCACCGATCGCTTTTTTATAATCATTTTTCTGCTCGTAAGCAGAGGAAATATTCTTATACAAATCCGTCTTTGTCGGATCCAGTTCCACAGCCTTCTCATATTGGCCGACAGCTTCATCATATTTCTTCAGTTCTTCCAGCAAATGTCCGTAATACATATAGTCCAAATAAGAATAATCCGCCTTATCACATTCATTAAAGAAAACGTCCGCCGCCTTCAATGCTTCTTCAAAGCGTTTCAAGTCCGTATTATTATACATCGCCAAACGGTTGAATGCCGCATGACGCGGGTTCTTTTTCAATCCCATATTAGCCACTTCAAGTGACTTCGCAAAATCATGATTCAAAAACAAGGCGAATGCATATTTCACCAGATCTTCTTCGTTAGCCGTCGGTCCCATTGCAAAACGGGAATAGGCATCGGCCGCCTTACTGAAATCATTCTTCAAATAATAAATCTCTGCTAATTTCTTGTCTATGGCTGTGTTGGACGGTTCAAGGGTCTTTAATTGATTCAGCTTTTCTATGGCCAGACCGGCATTTGCTGACTTATAAATATCAGCATATTTCAGATACGCAGGCGTGCAACGCGAATCAAAATAAATAGCTTCCTCATACTTCTGTGAAGCAAGACCTGCATTTTTCTGCTTGGCCGCAATATCCCCTTCCAGCACGGAAGCCAAAGCAGACTTGCCATTCGCTTTTTTAGCAAGAGCAGCGTACATTTGTGCTTCGGACAACTTGTCGGCCTGCAAATAAGCTTCGCCGATAGCTGTCAAAAGTTCCACATTCTTTTTATTTTTTCCTTTTATCAGTTGTTCAGCTTGCTCGGCAGCTTGCGCCGGATCCGACTGAATAGTTTCTTTCAACTTTGCAACTTCCATCTGCCATTCGGCATCAGACGACTGTGCGTAGAGCGACCCAACTGCTATAAACGCTCCAGCTAAAAACATTTGTACTCGTTTCATGATAGTCTTAATTTTAGTTATTATTCGTCTTTCACATGGACAATACGCACCGGCTGAGTAGCCGGAACAAGTCCAGATTTTAATATAATCCGCTGCCCTTTATCGGATGTCATAAAAGAAGTGAATCCCCAAGGCAGCCCACTACGAGGATCATTCAGTAATGCATAAATCGATCTTGCCAACGGGTAGTTACCATAATACAGATAAGCCTGATAAGGTTTGTAGCTGTTAACAGGAGTCGCCACATCCTCGGCACTCACCGCCATAACCCTGATCTCCTGCCGGAAAGAAAGATTAGTCGTATCACTGCGGTCTCCCAACCAGTTTACTCCGATCACTCCCATTGCTCCGGGATTTTCCGCCACATAATTTATCACCTGTTGATTTGTCTTCAACGCACTTACATTGCCCGTAGACAAAGGTTTCCCGCCACAAACAGAATCTATTGCAAAACGCACGGTGCTAGAGTTTTTATTATCAAACACCACCTGAATATCCTTCAAACGGGAATTAGGGTTCACCGCTTTCCACTCTTTCACTTCTCCTGTCAGGATACGGCGAAAATTACACACACTTATCAAAGAATCCGGATTCGCACGGTTCACAATCAATGCCAGCCCGTCCGTAGCCAGCTTCATCTCCCGAGGATAGAACTTCCGGCTGTGAAACGAATTCATTTCTTCCTCGGTCAGTGTCCGGGTTGTAATAGCCAACCGGACACTGTCTTTCAGAAGTAAATTAATCGCCTCGACCTCAGTCGTGTAACGAGGGACAATTCCGGCCAATGGATACAGGCTTTCAAATACATCAATCTCTTCCTGTATTATGGGTTCGAAACTTTCATCCGCCGCAATAGCTATCACTCCAGACGAATAAGTATCCGTCGGTCCCTCCTTCGATTTAGAGCGGCAAGCACTTAATACCGCCAACAAAACGATTCCTATCAGCCAAAATTGTCTCTTCATCATCATATTATTGTAACCTGAACATTACCGGAACAGTAAATTTTACGCGCACCGCTTTTCCATTCTGCTTACCCGGGATCCACTTCGGCATACTTTTTACCACACGTACCGCTTCTTTATCCAGATAAGGGTCTACCCCACGAGCCACACGCACATCCGTGATCGAACCGTCGCGTTCTACTACAAACTGTATAATCACGCGTCCCTGTGTTCCATTCTCCTGTGCAATAGTCGGATACTTGATATTCTTACCCAAATAAGACATCAGTTCCTGTTGTCCACCCGGGAAAGTCGGCATTTGCTCTACCATATCAAACACCTTTTCGGGTTCCGGCTCAGCCTGTGTCACCACTTGTTTCAAGTCGGCAATATCCTTGCCGTTGGCTTCGTCATTACCTTTTACATCGGCAATGGAAATAGCCACCTTGGTAGAAGTCAACTCTTCCTGACTCTTGATTTCATTATCCTCGTGCACTTCCTCATCTTTCTTGATGACGGGAGCAGTAAACTTGATGGAGCTTTTCAATGCAGGAGGTGGAGGCGCAACGGGTTCCACCCGTTTCATCTCTTCCTGTTTGATTTCCGGTTCTGCCAATTTCGACAGAGTAGTGACCTCCGTCATCACTTCCTTCTGCTTCGGGGTTGCCAACTTCACCAGCGTAGGAATCGTAAATCCGATTAATGCTATGACCAGCACTGCCAACATCGCGAGATTATGGCGCTTAGTCGAGTTAGCACGCATCTTGTATGCACCGTACGCTTGATTCTTGCCTTCAAAAATCAGTTGACACCATTCCTGAGAAGTTAAATCTATTTTTGCCATTTTACTTTTCTTTTTTAGGTGTTACATCATTTATCAGCTATATTCTGTGACAGTTCTCCCTTAGAATCAAAATTCTTAATCAAGAATCGATCCGCTTCGGCAATGTCCGTTATCACATATTTACCAATATTACATATCTGCATTTCGTCCAGTGCGTCAATCAGATTCATATAAGAAGCATCGTCCGTCGCCTTGATAATCACAGTCGGCGTATCTTTTCCACTCTTTATTTCGGAAACCTGTTTCTTATATTCTTCATCCGATATCTTAAGATCAAGTTTCTGCTGTTTCAAAGCTCTCACTTTATTGACAGCAGTTGCATTCTTTTGAAGAAGTATGCTACGCAACCCATCCGGGCCATAAGTAGTCTCCTTCAATGAGGTATAATCCTTATAGTTAGGTTCTCCCTCATAATAATAGAGCTTATTGTCCGGCCCCAGCAGCAATGTGATTGCCTGCGAAGCCTTTACCATACTCTTCTGTTCTTCAGTTATATTCTTATCGTTACTCGGCATGCTTATCTCCATCGTCTGAGGTTTGCTCAACGTGGTACAAAGCATAAAGAAAGTAATCAGCAACATATTCATGTCCACCATCGGAGTAAAGTCTACCCGTACAGCAAATTTCTTCTGCTTGCTCTTTCCATTTTTTCCGCCGCTCTCTTGTACTTCAGCACTCATTGTTTTTCCTCCCTTTTAATCTTCAGATTCCACTTTGAGCGAAGTAATCAGATTATACCGATTCTCCCTCAAGTCCTGAAGTGAGTTCATAACGTTCTTTATCACCGAGTATGGAGTTGAAGCATCAGCTTTGATAGCAATTCGCAGGTCAGCGTTGGCAGCACGTGCGTTACGTACCCATGACTTGAACTGGTTATCGACGCTATCGCATGGAATTCCCTCATTCTTCAGAATCTTGTCTCGTTGTTCTTCGGGAAGATCCAGGAATTTCTGCATACTTCTAATAGGTACTCCGAAAGTAGAAGACAGAACAAACCGCTTCTCCTGTTCAGGAGTAAACTTAATACCATACTCATCACCCATGCTCTCCAAAACAGCCTGCATATCCTGCTGTTTGTCGAGGCTCATAAATATTTTCCCATCCGGATCTACCAGAATCTGAAGCACGTTTGTCTCCGGAATCTTAATTTCCGATACGGAAGCCGGAGTGTTGACCTGCACCGGTTCTTTCTTCACAAATGTTGAAGTCAACATAAAGAAAGTCAGCAACAATACGGTCACGTCACTCATAGCAGTCATATCTATGAACGTACTTTTCTTTTTAATTTGCGCTCTACCCATGATTAATAGATTTTAAAGGGTCCGCAGAATTAATGAGTAGCTGCAAAAGTCTGCACAATAGAGAATCCGACTTCGTCGAGCCCGTAAGTCAATTTGTCAATTTTGTTAGTGAAATAGTTGTAAGAAATAACAGCCAACGCACCAGTCAAGATACCGAAAGCCGTGTTAATCAAAGCTTCGGAAATACCTTGTGACAAAGCCATAGAGTCGGCACCACCACCTGCAGACAATGCGGCAAATGAACGGATCATACCGATTACAGTACCAAGCAATCCCATCAATGTTCCCAAAGTAGTGATAGTAGCAATAATCGGAAGATTCTGTTGCATCATCGGCATTTCCAGCGCGGTAGCTTCTTCCAGTTCTTTTTGAATAGCCAACAGCTTTTGTTCCTTAGGCAAAGATGTGTTTTTTTCCATTTCCTCATACTTGCGTAGAGTGGAAGTTACAACATTGGCAACAGAACCACGTTGTTTGTCACAAATTTCCTGTGCTTTTTTGATATCACCGGCAGCCAAGGCAGCTTTGATGTTAGCAACGAATTTAGCCAAGGAACCTTTTCCGAAAGCGGAACGAAGAGCAAAATAACGTTCGATACTCAAAGCGAGCACGGTTAACAACAGTGTCTGAATAACAGGCACGATAATACCACCTTTGTAAATAGTACCCAAGAAGTTTCCAGGCAACGGATGATTGTTAGGATCATTGTTCATAAAGTTGGACGGATTTCCTAATAGGAAGTGATAAATACAAACTGCTATAATAAAACAGCAGATGATTACGATACCGGCATTTTTTATACCTACAATCTGAGATTTTTTAGTAGTTTCCATAATAAGTTTTTTTGTTAAGATATTAATTTTAGTTATTTAGAAAATTTCAAAAGATTAGATACACTGCGCTACAGCCCCTGCGACTTTTTGAGCACAAAAAATCACACAGTTCATACAGAGTACGAAAAGTAAATTAATACGGAGAGAAAGTGAGAATACTAAATAAGGATACGTCTCAAAGCGAATACATAGTAATCGCTGGAGATAATGGAGTAATGTGGATCCTTATCCGAATAATAAGATTTACTTTGATCTAATACTAATGAGTTTTCTCTCAACAAAGAAAACTTGTGCATCACGTCCTTTAAAGAGTCATTTACTTCAATGATTCTACGTAGACGATAATTATTAGATGATGTTTCGGAAACTGATTTAAAGCCTAATTCTACATCGGAAATAGTCAATGACTGAGAAGACTTGTCGAAGCCTACAGCGCGGCTATTTAAAGAAGAATTGGACTTTATATCGGAAGACGATTCAGACAACTGGCAAGAGCTTTCGCACTTAGAAACACATGAAGCGAAATCCATAGCATTTCCACCTATGCTATAAGATAGCATTAGCAGAATCGTGGCTAATATGAATTTCAGAGAAACTTTCATGGTATTTCTTTTTAGTTGTTTATACTAGATCTCTTTAATTTCGCGACAAATGTAGCAATAAAAAAGTATCAGTTTGTCGTCGTTCACATCATTTAAGCTTAAAAGTTTAACTCTATTATAAAAACAAGCTATAATGTGTTTTGTTTAATCAGTTATCAGATTTATATGTTAAAAGAGGTATATAAAAAAGAAGAGAGCTTCAGACCCCTTATTTTTTTCATAGTAATCATCCTGCAAAGTTTATAAACAGATGAAGCCCCTCCGGTATTTCTACTGAAGGGGCTTCATAAAAAACGGCGGCTACCTACTCTCCCACTGTTACGCAGTACCATCGGCGTGACGAGGCTTAACTTCTCTGTTCGGAATGGGAAGAGGTGGAACCCTCGTGCTATAACCACCTGAAAAAGGTTATGACATGACGAAAAGTAAAATGAAAGACATTTGACAAGCTAAACGTATATAACAACCGTCCCGCAGAAAGAAAGTGGACGGGCAATTAGTAATGCTCGGCTATGATGTTACCACCTGTACACCTGCATCCTATCAACGTCATCGTCTTTGACGACCCTAAGAAATCTAATCTTGTGGCTGGCTTCGTACTTAGATGCTTTCAGCACTTATCCAATCCCGACTTAGATACCCAGCAATGCACCTGGCGGCACAACTGGTAAACCAGAGGTCAGTCCAACACGGTCCTCTCGTACTAGTGTCAGAGCCACGCAAATTTCATACGCCCACGATAGATAGAGACCGAACTGTCTCACGACGTTCTGAACCCAGCTCGCGTGCCACTTTAATGGGCGAACAGCCCAACCCTTGGGACCTTCTCCAGCCCCAGGATGTGACGAGCCGACATCGAGGTGCCAAACCCCTCCGTCGATATGAGCTCTTGGGAGGGATCAGCCTGTTATCCCCGGAGTACCTTTTATCCTTTGAGCGATGTCCCTTCCATGCGGAAACACCGGATCACTATGCTCTAGTTTCCTACCTGATCGACTTGTATGTCTCCCAGTCAAGCGCCCTTATGCCATTACACTCTACGGACGGTTACCAATCGTCCTGAGGGCACCTTTAGAAGCCTCCGTTACACTTTTGGAGGCGACCACCCCAGTCAAACTACCCACCAAACAGTGTCCCCGTTACAACGGGTTAGAACTCAAATAATCAAAGGGCCGTATTTCAACAGCGACTCCACACAAACTGGCGTCTGCGCTTCAAAGTCTCCGGCCTATCCTACACATCAATTACCCAAATTCAATGTTAAGCTATAGTAAAGGTTCACGGGGTCTTTTCGTCCCATCGCGGGTAATCGGCATCTTCACCGATACTACAATTTCACTGAGCTCACGGTTGAGACAGTGTCCAGATCATTACACCATTCGTGCAGGTCGGAACTTACCCGACAAGGAATTTCGCTACCTTAGGACCGTTATAGTTACGGCCGCCGTTTACTGGGGCTTCAATTCAATGCTTCTCTTGCGATGACATCTCCTCTTAACCTTCCAGCACCGGGCAGGTGTCAGGCTGTATACGTGATCTTTCAATTTGGCACAGCCCTGTGTTTTTGTTAAACAGTTGCCTGGACCTATTCTCTGCGCCCAACTCTCGTTGGGACCCTTTATCCCGAAGTTACAGGGTCAATTTGCCTAGTTCCTTAACCGTGAATCACTCAAGCGCCTTAGTATATTCAACCCGACTACGTGTGTCCGTTTGCGGTACGGGTACCTCAAGGATTAAGTTTAGCGGATTTTCTCGGGAGTATGTTTACACGCACTATTACCGTTTCCCGAAGGAATTGGTATACTATCAGGTTCGACTCTCGTGGTGGATTTGCCTGCCACAATCAACATCTACACCCTTCAACGGACTATTCCGTCAGTCCGCGGCGTTGTCACGACTCCGTCTCCACGTCACTCCTTAAGGTAGTACAGGAATATTAACCTGTTCTGCCATCGGCCTCACCGTTCGGCTGAGCCTTAGGACCCGACTAACCCTGATCCGATTAGCGTTGATCAGGAAACCTTAGTCTTTCGGCGAGGGGGTTTCTCACCCCCTTTATCGTTACTTATACCTACATTTGCTTTTCCACACGCTCCAGCAAAGCTCACGCTTCACCTTCGACGCGGAGTGGAATGCTCCCCTACCGATCATTAATGATCCCATAGCTTCGGTAAGATACTTAATGCCCGATTATTATCCACGCCAAACTCCTCGACTAGTGAGCTGTTACGCACTCTTTAAATGAATGGCTGCTTCCAAGCCAACATCCTAGCTGTCTTAGCAATCTGACTTCGTTAGTTCAACTTAGTATCTATTTCGGGACCTTAGCTGATGGTCCGGATTCTTCTCCTTTAGGACATGGACCTTAGCACCCATGCCCTCACTCCTGTGATAGAACTAATGCGCATTCGGAGTTTATCAAGACTTGATAGGCGGTGAAGCCCTCGCATCTTATCAGTCGCTCTACCTCACATTAGTAACTCACAAGGCTGCACCTAAATGCATTTCGGGGAGTACGAGCTATCTCCAAGTTTGATTAGCCTTTCACCCCCACCCTCAGCTCATCCGGAAGCTTTTCAACGCTTATCGGTTCGGTCCTCCAGTTAGTGTTACCTAACCTTCAACCTGGCCAAGGGTAGATCACTTGGTTTCGCGTCTACTCCTTCCGACTTATCGCCCTGTTCAGACTCGCTTTCGCTTCGGCTACGGATCTCTAGATCCTTAACCTTGCCGGAAAAAGTAACTCGTAGGTTCATTATGCAAAAGGCACGCCGTCACAGCATAAGCTGCTCCGACCGCTTGTAGGCGCATGGTTTCAGGGACTATTTCACTCTTCTATTCGAAGTGCTTTTCACCTTTCCTTCACAGTACTGGTTCGCTATCGGTCTCTCGGGAGTATTTAGCCTTACCGGATGGTCCCGGCTGGTTCACGCAAGATTCCTCGTGTCCCGCGCTACTCAGGATACCACTACGCTTCGTTCAGCTTCGAATACCGGACTATCACCGTCTATGGTTTCATTTTCCAAAGAATTCTTCTCACTGAATGTCTTGCGACAACGTGGTCCTACAACCCCAATATTGCCGTAACAACATTGGTTTGGGCTAATCCCCGTTCGCTCGCCACTACTTGGGGAATCATTATTATTTTCTTTTCCTGCAGGTACTAAGATGTTTCAGTTCCCTGCGTTAGCCTCCTGCCAAGCAGGATGACATTCCTTCAGAATGTCGGGTTGTCCCATTCGGAAATCTTCGGATCAAAGGTTATTTGCACCTACCCGAAGCTTATCGCAGCTTATCACGTCCTTCATCGCCTCCGAGAGCCAAGGCATCCGCCATGCGCCCTTGCTTACTTTCTTTCAAACTGACTGCTCCGAAAACTATCCATTACTGAAATGGGAAAATATCGGAGAGAGTACGGTTTGATATATACTTTTAGCTCTTTACTTTTATTTTACTTTTTGTACATCATGTCAAAGATCGTTTCCCATTGCTGGGGATGTGGAGAATAACGGATTCGAACCGTTGACCCTCTGCGTGCAAGGCAGATGCTCTAGCCAGCTGAGCTAATCCCCCGTAAGAGTCGTTTCGGAGTAGTCCCAGGCAGAGTTGAACTGCCGACCTCTACATTATCAGTGTAGCGCTCTAACCAACTGAGCTATAGGACTAGTTCAACCGTGTCTGTCTTTAGACTCGGCTTCTGTTTTCTCTTGTTTATCTCTATCTATATTACTATAGATGGTTGATCTATATATTATAAATAAACAAGTACCAGTAGTACAATCGAAACAGAACCCGGTTCAATATTCCCCTAAAGGAAATGAACCATGAAGTCATTGTAACGACATCGCTCCAGAAAGGAGGTGTTCCAGCCGCACCTTCCGGTACGGCTACCTTGTTACGACTTAGCCCCAATTACCAGTTTTACCCTAGGACGCTCCTTGCGGTTACGTACTTCAGGTACCCCCGGCTTTCATGGCTTGACGGGCGGTGTGTACAAGGCCCGGGAACGTATTCACCGCGCCATGGCTGATGCGCGATTACTAGCGAATCCAGCTTCACGAAGTCGGGTTGCAGACTTCGATCCGAACTGAGAGAGGTTTTTGGGATTGGCATCCTGTCACCAGGTAGCGGCCTTCTGTACCCCCCATTGTAACACGTGTGTAGCCCCGGACGTAAGGGCCGTGCTGATTTGACGTCATCCCCACCTTCCTCACATCTTACGACGGCAGTCTCTCCAGAGTCCTCAGCATGACCTGTTAGTAACTGAAGATAAGGGTTGCGCTCGTTATGGCACTTAAGCCGACACCTCACGGCACGAGCTGACGACAACCATGCAGCACCTTCACAAATGCCTTGCGGCGTATGGGTTTCCCCATAATTCATTTGCAATTTAAGCCCGGGTAAGGTTCCTCGCGTATCATCGAATTAAACCACATGTTCCTCCGCTTGTGCGGGCCCCCGTCAATTCCTTTGAGTTTCACCGTTGCCGGCGTACTCCCCAGGTGGAATACTTAATGCTTTCGCTTGGCCGCTTACTGTATATCGCAAACAGCGAGTATTCATCGTTTACTGTGTGGACTACCAGGGTATCTAATCCTGTTTGATACCCACACTTTCGAGCATCAGCGTCAGTTACACTCCAGTGAGCTGCCTTCGCAATCGGAGTTCTTCGTGATATCTAAGCATTTCACCGCTACACCACGAATTCCGCCCACCTCTACTGCACTCAAGACTGCCAGTATCAACTGCAATTTTACGGTTGAGCCGCAAACTTTCACAACTGACTTAACAATCCGCCTACGCTCCCTTTAAACCCAATAAATCCGGATAACGCTCGGATCCTCCGTATTACCGCGGCTGCTGGCACGGAGTTAGCCGATCCTTATTCATATGGTACATACAAAAGTCCACACGTGGACCACTTTATTCCCATATAAAAGAAGTTTACAACCCATAGGGCAGTCATCCTTCACGCTACTTGGCTGGTTCAGACTCGCGTCCATTGACCAATATTCCTCACTGCTGCCTCCCGTAGGAGTTTGGACCGTGTCTCAGTTCCAATGTGGGGGACCTTCCTCTCAGAACCCCTATCCATCGTAGTCTTGGTGGGCCGTTACCCCCCCAACAAACTAATGGAACGCATCCCCATCTCATACCGAATTTCTTTAATATAAAACCCATGCGGGAAATATATGCTATCGGATATTAATCTTTCTTTCGAAAGGCTATCCCCGAGTATGAGGTAGGTTGGATACGTGTTACTCACCCGTGCGCCGGTCGCCAGCTTTGGTTTGCAAGCAAACCAAACTGATGCCCCTCGACTTGCATGTGTTAAGCCTGTAGCTAGCGTTCATCCTGAGCCAGGATCAAACTCTTCATTGTAAAAGTATTTTTTAATCGGCATGTGCCGGTTATAGCTCTGTTCAGGATGCCGTACAATTTATTGACTTCATTCTAAATACCTGTATCTATTACATATAGATAAACATAAATAACAGATTGTATTGACGGTTCTATCTTTTCTTGTACTACTTGTATTGTTTATCAATATTTCAAAGAACTTGTCGCTTCCGTTTCAAAAGCGGGTGCAAAGGTAAGAGGTTTATTTTTAACTACCAAACTTTTTCGGAAGTTTTTTTTTCAGTTTTTCTTTTTATCCGTTTCTCAGACTCTCTATGCGAAAGGGAAAGAATAAATAGAAAGAAGAACAAGCAAAACACCTTTTCTTTGCGAATCGGACTGCAAAGATAAGAACTTTTTTATTTATATTCCAAAACTTTTCGGAAGTTTTTTTTGTTCTTGAGTCAAGCAGTCCTGCGCTTTGTCACTAAGTCATTTTCATCAAGGCTTTCTTCTCTCGGAAAGCGGGTGCAAAAGTACTCCCTTTCAGGATACAAAACAAATATATATCACTCTTTTTTCTGATTATTTTTTTATAATCTGACTAACTTGCTGATTGATAGGCTGCTTCAAGAACACCGCCGTTTCTATACAAGAAGCTACGAAGGGAAGAATACAAAACTATACACATTATTATATTTAAACGAGGGAGGAAAGCACTAAACAAAGAAACAAGTAATGCAGGCAGATTTATTCGGTACTAAAAAAAACAGGCCGGATATAAAAAGCGGGGAATTACCCATTCCGACATTTACATACCACCTACCCCTGAGGGGAATCATCCTTCCGGAAGGAGGAGAATAACGGATAATCGAAAAGACATGCTGTTCGTTCCACTACAGTGAACAGGACAGGACACTTCAGTGGAAAGAACCGGCCACCGGAGTGAAAAAGCCCGGGTACCGGAGTGGAACAAAAGAGAGGATAGGGGAAAAGCACAAGGAGAAAGACGTAATATTAAAAAAACATGAACATAGCATATGGTATTAAAGGGAAGACTGCAGAAAAAGAAGCATATGGCAGGAGAAAAATATGGAGTAGAGAGAAGAAAGAACAGGAAAGGGGGCTATGAGAAATAACTCAATTATGAGGGAAAAAAACAGAAAAACTATGAGAAATAACTCTGTTCCTTTTTATTTCTCATAAATTAATTAATTGAAAACAAATTAGTTATACAAAAAACATGAGAATATGAGATATGAAACTGAAAAATCTTTTCTGGTAGAAAACTAAGTTCAAGTTATTCAGCTTATAGATTTTAAGAGAGATGCCATCCCCCAAAAAAGATCTACCGTAAGGGACAGGAAGATACCTGCCTGAAGACATATAACAAATTATCTTCAGACAGGCAAACCACATCCCTACGGTAAAACATTACTTAGTTTTTTGACGTATCTCCCTGATTTATCTTATCAATGAAACAGGAAGAACTGCGGACGGGTATATAATTGGAACTCTTTTACTTTACCGGATAAGAATGAGCCTTCGCGCACTTTCACCCGGAAAGCAGTAACTTTATATATCTCCTGCATATCAATTATGATCTGATGCGGATGAGAAGCTTTC
This sequence comes from Bacteroides caccae, assembly GCF_002222615.2. NCBI lineage: Bacteria > Pseudomonadati > Bacteroidota > Bacteroidia > Bacteroidales > Bacteroidaceae > Bacteroides > Bacteroides caccae. The sequence goes on from NZ_CP022412.2 coordinate 351,798, forward strand.
GCTGTCGGGGCCGTATGCCAGAAGGACGAAACATCTCCGTCGTATAAGTTCTCCCCTACTCCCAGATTCTGGTCCGCCAGTTCACTGTCTACATAGACAACTTTCCATTTCGTTTTATCAATCACCTGACCTTTATCATCCAGCAATTCCACTTCCGAGATACAAGCCTGATTGTCATCCGTATACGAGGAAAGAGTCTCGATGCAAAAATGACGGAAGGTTGCAGCAACAGGGAAATCGAACTGTTGCCACTCGTTCATTTCTTTCAAAGTAACTTTCAGAATGATATCCCCTTCGTCGAGCGTAGGAGTACCCGTAACCACACGAAGCTGTCCCTTCTGATAATTCTTGTCTACACCGAGGCTGTCGAGAATCGGTCGGTCCAGTCCTTGCAGAACACGGTTTCCGGTATCTTCCATTTCAAAAACGACAATCTCATTCTCCCCTTCTTTCAACCATGGGGCAGGCAGATATAAAGTCTGTTGAGGACCGATATTCCAAAAACGCCCGAGCGATTTACCATTTACCCAGACAGCCCCTTTCCCCCAACGGCTCATATCAACGAAACAGTCGCCTTTCTGCCGAACGGTAAATATTCCCTTATGGAAAGCAGGTTTTCCCTGGATACTTTCGCCAAAGTTCATTTCCGAAACTTTCTCTTTATAAAGCGGCAGAGGAGTGATAGACCAACCTGTCAACTTTTCATCTCCACACAGCACCTGGTTCGTAATTCCTTTCCGGTTGAACAAAATATCGGGACCATAATTAACACGTCCTGTATTTTCTACCAGTATCTCCAGGGTAGCAGGAGCTTTCTGTATATCCAGCATTACATTATTCTGATTGTAACGGCGATCCAGACTTGCCACTTGCTTTCCGTCAACCAGAATTACGGCATAATCACGCAAATCCTGTATAATCAGTTTCTGTTTGCCTGCCTTGTTTATGGTAGTCTGATAGTGTATGTAACCGAAGTCGACTCCCATATCTTCCATTGAAAGGACATTTTCCGATTCGGTAGTCTGGTGAAAAGCAGCCTGCAAAGGAGCACTTTCTTTCAGTTCAATCGTTGCGAAGGTTGTTGTCGGATTGTCGGCGGGAACCTCGGGCAATACGGTTCCATGAGGCAGATGCTTCTGAATGACTTCCCTGAAAGCATAATATTTCGGGTAACAGTTTCCCCATTCACCCAGAGGCGCGTCATAATCATAGCTGGTGGGCTGCGGACGATATCCTCCAGCCGTATTGGCACCATTCATGTACCAGAAATTTGTTCCTCCGTGGAACATATACATACTAACGGATACGCCTTGTCCCAACATCCAATCGAGTTGCTCGGCAGGGCGTTTATAGTCGACTGTCGAATGGCGCTGTCCCCACACATCGAACCAGGCCGGATAAAATTCCGCCACAAAATACGGACCGCCCGGATGATATTTATCGATGATCTTAAAGATATCTTCGCTGAACACTCCGTTCAATGTCGGCAATGCACCATCAATGTGTCCGGCCTCAACCTGCCCGCCACCGTCGCAAGTAAATAGCGGAACATTGAATCCGGCATCTTTTATCATATCGCGGAGAGCTGCCAGATATTCTTTATCCGCCGCATACGAACCGTACTCGTTTTCTACCTGCACCATTAATATGTTTCCGCCGTTATTGACCGTCAACGGGGCCAGTTGTTTGCCAAGCGCTTTTATATAACGTTCGCAATACTCCAGGAAGCGGGGATCTTTGCTGCGGTAGACCATGTCCTTTTCTTTCAACAACCAGGAAGGATAACCGCCGAAGTCCCACTCAGCACAAGCATACGGACCCGGACGGAGAATCACATACAAGCCTTCCTCCTGTGCCAGACGTACAAATTCGGCAACATCCGCCTGCCCGCTGAAATCAAACTCACCGGGCTGTCGTTCGTGAAAGTTCCAGAACACATAGACTGATATTGTATTCAATCCCATGGCACGTGCCCTTTTCAAACGGTCGCGCCAATATTCGTGAGGAATACGGGCGTAGTGCATCTCGCCACAAATCAACTGCACATCCTTACCGTCAACATTGAAAGTTCCGCCGTCTATCTTAATACGCTCTTTAGAGGAGCAAGCCAAAAACAGAAACGGCATGAGCAAACCAAGTATGAACTTATAAAGCCTTTGTCCTTTATTCATAATAGATGATTGTTATATTTTTATTTCTATACCTATTGTACAAATGCATGCCGGAATTTACTTACCTTATTCCAGCCTCCACGGGTAAAGTCGGGAACAGCCACCGGAGCCGAACCATTTTCCAAAGAGAGGCGAGTCAACTCAGCCATGCAACACCACTCAGCGAGATCATACACATCCATATCCAACGGTAATCCGTTGCGCAGACAATACACCAGACGATAATCCATGATATAATCCATACCACCATGGCCGCCTACCTTTTTGGCTGTTTCTTCCAGTTCCTGATGAATCGGATGCTTATATTTGTTCATCAATTCCCGTTTCACATCTTCGGGCAAAGAACCGTGCGCATTCAGGTTTTCATGGTTGGCAACAACATTCGTATCTACCTGTTCGGGGCGCAGGCAATATTCCTCCACCGGATATTTGCTGGCATATCCGTCAGTGCCGACCAGTTGATACATCCGGCTATACGGGCGTGGCGTCATTACGTTATGCTGGATGAGCATTGTCTTACCGTTTTCCGTACGAATGACAGTAGTTGTCTGGTCACCGTTCTGGAAATCTTTTACTTCTTCGCCCGTGGTTTTCCGGATATATGCCGGTCCGTTAACCGCCTTTGTATCCACAGCCACCAATGTCTTCATCCTGTCTCCCCGATGAATATTGAGTAGTTGGCAAGCCGGGCCAATGCCATGCGTCGCATAGACATCCCCACGATTGTTGCGATTATAATCCATACGCCAATTATTCCAGTAAGAAGACCAATAATCTTCCAAATTATGAATATAAGCGCCCTCAACGTGCAGAATCTCGCCGAAAACTCCTTGCTGTGCCATGTTCAATGTTGTCAGTTCAAAGAAATCATATACACAGTTTTCCAGTTGCATACAGTGTTTGCGGGTTCTTTCGGAAGTATTTATCAAACTCCAAATCTCCTCCAATGTCATGGCGGCGGGAACTTCGATAGCTACGTGTTTGCCATGTTCCATAGCATACACTCCCATTTCCGCATGGTGTTTCCAGTCAGTAGCCACATACACAAGGTCAATATCATCCCTTTCACACAACTGTTTCCAGGAGTTCTCATCACCGTAATAGGTCATAGCCTCCGGCAAACCGGCTTCCTTGAGAATGTTCTGGGCTTTTTCCACACATTCCTGACGTATATCACACAAAGCCTTGATTTGGATACCCGGAATATGTGTAAAACGGACAACAGCTCCCGGACCACGCATCCCCAGTCCGATAAATCCCACGCGTACCGTGTCCATCTTGGGAGTAGTTAGTTGAATGACGTCCTCCTGCCCTGAAGGACGTTCCGGAGTAGCCACCACAAGGGGATGCATGGTGCTTTTCTTCTGCCCGCAACCGGAAAAGCCTACAAGCAGAAGGGTAATCATTAAACTGATAAATATCCTGTTCATAACTTTCATTCTTTTTACATAAAACAATATTACCTGTCAGTGACCTTATTTACAATTTCTTCCAAAGACATTCGTGGCGCATCGTCCGCCATGTGCAAATTCTTTTCCACCCATTCGCGTTCCCAATGGAAATAATCGGGCGCTTTCGCTTCCTCTCCGCGAAGCAACGCACGCAAGTAATCGAAGTAAACGAGCCAACGCTCCTTATAATAGGTGTTCATCATGCCGGCCCATTCTTTATAGGCATAGTCATGCAAATTGTCTTCCGATGTCACATGTTCTCCCCAATAGGTAATAAGCATCATCAGGTTGTGGAAGTTGTTCTTTTTCTCTGCGGCCGTATTTCCTGCATCTTTGGCCTGTTGCTGCCAAGTGCTCAGACGGAAAAACGGGTCCTGTGCCAACAACTCATTTTCGGTATCGATCATCATCAGGAATTTGGAAACTTCCTGCTCAAATTTCTCAACTTTCTTCTCTTGATAGGCAGTTATCATATCATAGAACACCGAATCAGCTTCATTGGCAATGACTTGTCTCAGGAAGTGTATCAGATCAATGCGATAGGTACGAACCTCATTAAATTCCGGCATTGCCTTGGCAAAAAGGAACGCTGCTTTCTTGTAAAGATCTCTATCATACTTCTTAGCCAGTCTACCCCAAGAGGAAACCGATTTGAGTTCAAGTGCGGGACGTGCGCACAGGATGTTTTCGGGCGGTCCTTCCTGATAACCGACTTCACTGCTATAAATAGATTTCAACATCATCTTCCAGGCAGTCCGTATTTCATCGGTGATACGTCCGTAACGGGCTGTAACATAAGATTCTATCCATTGGTCTACATCCACCCGGTCTTTGTGCCACACCAGTTCAAGTAACAATTCATACGTAACAGGATTGTTGTTTATACCTTCGGGCAAGATACCTACCCCTTTCATATACTTCGCATATTCGCTATTCGAGGCACGGTAAACTTCATCGGCAAAACGTTGTAATTTTCCGTTGATACCGGGACGTTCGCCGAAGTTTGTAACAGTAGCCCAAATGAAAGGCGTTCCTTCGTAGCCTTTACGGGTTTCCCAATTATTGGTATTCTCCCCGAACAATTCCTGAACCAATACATAGCGTTTATCCAGCTTTTCCAGCAAACCCGGCTTCGGGTTGTCCTGCCAGCCTTGCAACACCCAGATAGATCCGGGAAAATGTTTCTGCATCGTTTTTTGTATAGCTCGTCCTGCATCTCCCAGCGCTACGCCGTCCGTAGCTCCTCCCTCATGAAAAGGGTCGCCGGAGAAGAAACGAATGTCCGAACCGTACAAACGGCGGGTTTCGTCATAAAAGATGGCTGCAACACGATCGAACTCTGGGTCCATAGGATCCAGAATATCCGGGCGAGTGAAAGCACCCCAAGTTCCTTGCGGAATGATATGCGCCTTACTCTTGTTTTTCAGGTTGCTCGGCACCATTCCGTAGAATCCGGGCATTAACGGCTCAATCCCCAATGACTTCATACGCTTCAGCATTTTCTGCACCAGTTTCTTCCGGCTGTCTATCTGTGACTGAGGCATAGGGCCACCCCAACCTTCGATATTTCCCATTAGCCACCAGGCATTATAAGCCGGTCCGGTGATAAAATCGGCAATCTCTTTTTCCGAGTAGTTCATCCGGCGGAGCGTGTTTTGCCATACAGCTTCCGAGCCGTTGGCTACAAGCATCAGGTTCACGCCGTTGAGTGCCATCCAGTCAAGTTCCCATTGCCAGTCGTCCCAGTCATAAAAGCTCATGGTATAATTGAAAGTACAGTAGTTCAGCGCATAGCGATATATAGATGTGGTTTTGACTGTTACAGGTTGTCCGATGACCGGAAGCTCAGTAACGGGGGCGAGCTGGTCACCTAGATGAGACATACTGCGGTGGCAATAATATTTCAGATACCAGTTGACACCGACTGCCGCCGCATTTGCTCCCGTGGCCTGTACCACCAATTTCTTGCCGACAGTCTGCAATATGAAACAATCACCGTCCGAAGACGCAATTTCCTTGAATTGAATATGTTTTCCCAGCCATGGGGCACGGCGGGACACAAGTTCGCGTACGCCATCGAACGTAGCGGCATAGCCAGTGCCTACTACACACAGCAGCACGAAAAGAACAGAAAAGAATTGTTTTAGTATTTTCATGGTTTGTATATTTAAACTAGTGAAAAGGCGGACACTTTATTGATCTGCACCTATGTTAATACGATGATTATCACAACGCTTATCGCCGTCAATGTCGAACATTCCCCGGACATAGCCCTGAAATATGAGTCCTGTCCCTATCGCCGGCGAAGAGGATTTCAAATGTAAGTCAGGTTGTTGTAGCCGGGTACTTTTCAATAGTGGATCTACATCGAACACTGATGTCTTATCACCACTTACAGCCTGCCAGGCGGAAAAGTCGGTGTACTCCTTACCATCCCATATCCATTTATGGTTCTTCTTCGTGGGTGAGAAATAGATATTGCCACCGATATAATTATTCTTTCCCGAAGTCGTGTATTTGCGGATAAAGATATCCCGGTCGGATACGGCATAGATGATATTATTGGCGATTACATTCCCTTCACACAACTCGGAAAGACGGATTTCCCCTTCGCTGCTGTTATCCCGATCATTCACTTTGAGATAATTGTTCGTGCCGTCCAGTTGGCCGCCTTTGAGGTTGTTATTGAACAGAGTGTTGTTCACAACATAACAGTTTTTGGTACTTAGTCCGTCGAAACCGAGATAAGCTCCCATATAGATACCGGTACGGAAGTTGTTGTACACAAAATTATCACGTACGATACAGTCCTTGGTCTGCAACTTGTAACTTTCACTGCAAAGCCCGATACCACGGTCACATTCGAAAACCTCATTCTGCTCTACAATCGTGTTTCCGTTGCCGCACAGGTATATACCGATCGCGCCGCCATTGGATACGGACTGGCTCCAATAGTCCTGCGATTTTTCGTGTGTACAACGGTATACTTTATTGCGACGCACTACCCCGTTGCGTGCATAATTGACCGAAATATCGCCTTTGGGGTTCAGATTATCTCCTCCCGCAATGATGATACCGATATTCTCCACATCGTGTACTTCATTGTCCTGAATGGTGAAGTCGACCACATTGCCTGCCAATGTAAAGGCTTCACTTGTGCCGCTATGAATTTCGAAGATTTCACACTTCTCTATCAGCAGGTTGCGAATTGGCGTGTTGTCATCCGTACCTAAGACCAGAATTGCGTGCGCGCTGCGCCAGTCACCTTTTGCGTCAACTAACGGGCAGTCATTCTTTATATCATATACTTTGCATCCCCGGAATGTTATGTTACCGGACGTTCCGGTTATATAAATTCCTTCCGGATCTGTGTTGTTCTCCGAATCGTGGGCATGGCAGATATGCAAGTTCTCAAATTGCATATAGTCTATATTATTGACCTGTACCAGTGCATTGCCCCATCCTTTGATATACAGGTCGGAACCGTCTATTTTAGCAGTTTCACCGGGATAACTTTTCAACGTTATCATCTTGCCGGGCTTTCCCGAACGTGTCGGAACGACAAACTCTCTGTATGATCCCTCCCGCAAGAAAACGGTATCGCCGGGATTGACACGCTGCAGTGCTGCGGCTATTGTTTTTAAAGGTTTTCTTTTACTTCCATTATTCGCATCATTACCAGTCGGAGCCACATACCAATGGGCAGAAGCAGCTCCGCATGCTAACAAGCTAAATAGAAGAAAGCTTATGAGCGAACAAAAACTTTTTCTCATTTCTATTTGGCTTTAATTGAATATCTTTGAATTTAATCTATAATCTGTTTTATTACTGATCGGCTCCTATGCTGATATTTGTTCCATTGTAACGTGCATTACCATCAATATCATAGCTACCTACGAAATAGGCGGCAATGAAATAACCGGCGTTCTTAGCGGGCGATCCTGATTGTAAGTGCAAATCAGGAGCGGATATGTCAAGGCGCACCAATTTCGGATCGACATTATAAAGCGAGTTCTCATCTCCGCTGGCTTTCTGCCATGAAGAGAAATTCGTATATTCTACACCATCCCAAAACCACTTGTGATTGGCAGAAGTCGGAGAATAATAGAGGTTGTAGCCGATTTTATTCTTGCTACCGGACCGGGTGTATTTACGGACAAAAATATCCCTATCGGTCACAGCATAAATGAGGTTGTTCATTATTGTATTATTAGTACAATTCTCGGCCAGGCGAATCTCACCCTCGCTATCCTTTTCATCATTGATATTTTCCGAATTATTGCTTCCGTTCAACGCACCGCCAACCAGATTATTGTGATAGAGCGTGTTATTTACAACATAACATCCGGACGTACCTCCTACCGTGTATCCGATATAATCGCCCAGGTAAATTCCCGTACGATAGTTGTTGTAAACAAAATTATTACGCACAATACAATCTTTGGTAGCCAGCACATTACTCTCGCTTACCAAACCGATAGCACGGTCACATTCCCACACGATATTTTGCTCGATAATAGTACTTGCACCTCCGCAAACATAGATTCCAATCGCCCCATAAGCGGCAGGATTATTATAAACACCTTCCCAAAAATCCTTTGAGACCTGATGAGAGCACCGATATACCTTGTTTCGTCTCACCACTCCGTTACGCGCATAATTTACGGATATATTACCACCTGCATTCAAGTTGTCTCCTCCGGCCACAATAATACCGATATTCTCGACATCATGTACTTCGCAATCCTGTATGGTAAAACCGTCAACATTCCCGGCAATAGTCAGCGTTTCACTGGTTCCGGTATGCATATCGTAGATTTCGCATTTTTCAATTGTCAGATTACGTATCGGTGTGCCGTTATCATCTCCTATGACTAGAAACGCATGCGCACTACGCCAGTCACCGTTGTTATGTCCTGCAAGACAAGTACTTTTTATATTATAAACCTTACAGTTACGGAAAGTGATGTCTCTTGACACTCCATTGATATATACCCCTTCCGGGTCGGTATTAACATCCGAATTCGTAGCATTGCAGATATGCAGGTTTTCAAAAGTCATATATTGGACACTTTTCAGTTGCACCAATGCACTGAACCAACCTTTGATCGTCATTCCGGTCCCATCAATCTTAGCAGTTTCGCCCGGATAACTTTTTAATGTTATCAGTTTACCTTTTTCCCCTGAACGAGTAGGAGTGACAAACTCATGGTATGCACCCTCCCGGAGAAAAATCGTATCACCGGGATTGACACGCAACAATGCCTTTGAAATACTTTTCAGAGGACTGTCCAAAGTACCACTGTTTCCATCGTTGCCTGTGGTAGCCACATACCAGCTTACCGGTTCATTGCCGGAAGGGTTATCAGGATTTTCCGGTTCATCCCCTCCATTTCCACCTTGTTCTTTTCCCGGTTCATCCGGTAGTTCCTTATCATCGTTGCCACACGCGCTAAGCCCGATGAACAAGGTAAGAGCCAATAGAATCATTTTCTTTCTCATTTGTACTTCTTTTAAATACCCTATTAAAAACTGAAAAACAGAAGAGGCGGCTTAAAGATGCAGAAGCACTCCTCCCCGCCTCATTCCCCCTTAATTATTCATAAACTATCTTCCTTATCACATTATTTTTCTTATCGTAGACATAAATCACACCATTTTTATCTACGGCAAGGTCCTGAGGTCCTGAGAAAGCGGCAGAGCCGGCATTAGCATCCACATATCCTGCCTGAGTGCCACCTGCAACCAAGCGTACCACTCTGTTTGTCATATCGAGCAGGCGAATACTTTGGTCAAGATTCTCTCCACCGTCCCACGCACCATTACCAGCTACGTAGATATCACCGTTCGAATCAATAGCCAAATCAGACGGGAATGTAAAGAGTGCATCCTCAAAAGATCCGTTCAGATAGCCCGATGTTCCTTTACCTATCAAATTCTCTGCTTCCCAAGTACCAGCTTTGAATTTTACAATGCCATTCAGAATCTGGTCGGCTGCATACAAATTACCTTCCTTATCCACAACAATCCCTCTAAAATTACCGGTAGTTATCTGGGTAGATCCCTCTGCCGTCCATTTGTAAATACCACTGCTGGACGATACAAAAATATCTCCATTGCGTTTATCTACGGTCAGGAACCAAGGTTCAAAGTCTGTTTCTCCAAGTGTAGTTGTCACTCCTTCAGGTGTTATTTTCCTGATTTTCCATTCGAACACATCGGTCAGAATTATATTTCCTTCCGCATCGCAATCCATTCCGTAAAGTCCGTTAAAGCGTGCCTGTACTCCTGTTCCGTCAATGCAACCTTTATTTCCGGCCAGTCCTGCCAAAGTCGTGACAGTTCCGTCAGGAGTAATCTTACGGACACAGTAGTTGACGCAGTCGCCTACATACACATTTCCGTCATCATCTACGCAAACAGAACCTTTCTTCCAGTCTTCTGCCGGCTCTGCTTTGGCAGCGTCAAAGAAAAACAGTGCCTCACTTCCAACTCCATCCTGATATCCCGGTTCGCCATTGGCACTACCTGCCAACGTAGTGACTACCGCAGAGAATGAATAAGTAAACTTCTCGATAGTACGAACGGGTTCCCGGTTGGCAATAGTAATAGTAAGCTCTCCGTCCCCCAATTTAGGAGGGACGATAGCCAGAATGTTGTTCATACTGCAATTAAGCACTTTCAAAGGAATGTTTCCTAAAGTTACCGAGATATCTTCCGGATTCTCAGAAAAATTCTTTCCGGTAATCAGAATTTCCGTTCCGGCACTACCGCTAGTCGGATAAAAACGATTCACAACTACCGGACTACCAGCATCGTGCCCGTCATCGTCTTTACAACTGCTAAATAGATTTACACTGCCTATCAGTAAAATCAAAATTATATATTGAATAGTGTTCAGTTTCATAAGACTTATCATTTTTCTACGGTTGTTATTTTCTTTACACAATTATTCCGCCGGTCTAATACATATACCGTACCGTCCTTATCGACACAGACAGAAGAAGGCGCACCAAAGGCGGCTGGCAGGCTTTCAAGCGCTGAATTGACACCTGCATAAGAAAGCACTTCAAAGCTGCTATCCGTATTTCCGGAAGTTCCGGAACCGGCAAATGTGGTAACCATTCCCGTTTTCTGGTCTATATACCGAATACTTTGGTCGGCACTAACTGTCGAAGCTTCTGCTGTACCATTACCTGCTACCAAGATATTACCGTCTGCCGTAACTGCTATTCCCCACGGAGAAGTAAAGGTCGCTTCATTAACCGGGCCATCAGCATATCCGCTTTTGCCGGTACCAGCTATTACAATAGGTGTATCCCAGCTATCCTTAACATATTTAATAATCTGGTTGGTTCCGACATTAGTAATATAGAGATCTCCTGTACTTTTATCTATATCCATGCCACCGGGATTTCCATCACCAGTAATTATTACAGTGCCATGACTACTTGGAGAACCACCGTAATCATCCAGATCTTTAAGAAGAATATCTCCATTTGCAGTCATACTGTAAAGACGATTGCTTGCCTCATCAATAGCCAGACTGACAGCTACCTGCCACCCTAGATAATGTGCTTTGCCATCGGGTTCAAAACGTACAGTTGCAGCCGTCCAGTCGTCACAAACATACATATTCCCTTTACTGTCAATCTTCAAGTCAGTAGGACGTACTACGGCATTATACGAACCTGCACCACCATTGTCAAAGCGCCAGTTAAGTCCCCAGTCAACATCATCTGCCGTTCCTGTACCCGCCATTTCCGTGACAGTACCGTCAGGAGCAATTTTACGTACGCGCAAATTACCTATATCCGTCAAATAAACATTTCCATTGTTATCGGTTGCGATACCACCCCGGCGGGGTTGCCCATCCATAATATTAAATTCGGAACTTCCCGGCAGAGTGGTAACTGTACGCTCGAACACGAGTTCTTTATATTCAAAATCTCCCGTAGTAAGAGTTCTTCCGTTAAAACTGATTACAATAGGATATGATCCGAAGTCTGTTTCCGGAATAGTCACCAGGAAATATCCTTCTTCAACTGTACAATCAGCAGCTAGCCCATTGTAGGTAGCGGACGGATTCTTGATTTCCGTCGGTAAGTTCTCTACATAGATACGTACTTTTGTCCCAACCTTTCCATAAGCAGGAGAGTAACCTGTAATGGCTGTTTTCTGAAAAATAAAGTTCACTTCCGATTGAGTTGTCTTCCCATTTGTCTTAATGACAATAGGAGCCGTTCCTATTGCTTCATTATCCGGAACTTCCACCAATAACTGCTCTTCATTGGAACGCAGAATAGATAATTGTACTTCATTAATACTCACACTGATAGAAGTTGCATCCAAAGGAAACTGTTCGCCGTTTATCAATAACTGCGTACCTCCTTTTCCTGTATTCGGAGCAAAATCATAGATAGAAAGTTCTCCGGCACGAGGTGACAACGACTTTTCATCATCGTCCGTACAGCCGGTGAAAATGGTTGCTGCCAAAATAACAACCATAGATATATAGTATGAAATTGTTTTCATTATGCTATCTTATTAGTTTTATATTTTTCAGGAAAATTCTACCAACCCGGATTCTGAACCAAGCCACGTCCACGGTCAATCTCTGTCTGAGCAATCGGGTACAAATACATCTTATTATCCCAATATCTGGTCTGCAACAACTTGCGTTCATAGAAACCTTCAAAAGCAAATCCTTGTCCCTGATCGTCAGCAAGTACATTCATACGATAAATCTTGCGATTCTCTTCTTTCTCATAAAGTAACCGGCGCGCAAGCGTCCAGAAACGGTCGCCTTCAAATGCCAGTTCAATCTGACGTTCGCGAAGAATCCATTCACGCATTTTTTCTTTATCACCCAAATCCTGAGGATAGGTAACCGTAATATTCGGAATACCGGCACGTTCACGAATCTCATTAAAATAAGTGATAATCTTGGGATCTTCCGGATTGTATTCGTTCATCGCTTCCATATAGTTCAATAATATTTCGGCATAACGAATATGAATATACGGGCGGTATACTGCCTGATCGTTACGGATACTGGAAGAGGTACTTACTTTCTTGGCTACATTATACCCGGTGAAGTCGGTCATCTGCGTTCCCGCTCCCGATGAACCGGAATAGTAATATTCAGCTCTTCCGAATCCATCTTTATTCTTGTCGGAAGAAAAATAATTGCGGTCGTCAACAGTTATGGCAGAGAGCACCGGACGTCCGTTATAATGTACGGAAGCATAGAAACGAGGTTCACGATCAACGTACATATTCGATTCTCCTTTACGGTATCCCCGGTTAATCTCATTACGGACTTTTCCGTATTCGTCCGGATCATCTTTCTGCGCAAATCCTTCTTCCGAATAATTCTCGTCATCATTGATATCCAGTCCGTCACGAGTCAAAAAAGCATCTACGATATTCTGCGTTGCATTCTGCATGCTATATCCGCCATTCTTCGGGTTACAACGTTTATCATATCCCCACTGCCAGTCTCCAGATTTATGAGTAGCAAATATAACTTCAGCATGATTGCCGGACATGAACAGTTCGCGGAAAGACAGATACGGGTCAAATTCTCTATCACCGCTTTCTGTATTGTGATAAAGATGATAAATGCCTAGATCAATCACATCTTCGGCGGCTTCAGCAGCAATTCGCCACTTTTCCTGATCTTTGGTCTGTGGTGCCAACAATTCTCCGTCCTTATTCTTGAAATCCTTGAAACGGGGATTTCCATTCCAGAGTTCACTGGCTGCCAACAAACGAGCTTGTGAAATCACCGCCAAAGCAGCCCCCCTCGTAGGACGTCCCAGATAAGCTGTTGAGGTCCATACATCCGGCAGTACATTCAATGTTGATTCCATCAAGCCACAGACATACTCCACACATTCGTCAAATGGACGGCGAACATAATTATTGAAATCTTCGTCTTGCTCGGCAGGTTTCTCGAAAATAACAAACGGTCCATACAGACGCAACAGATTCCAATAGAACCAACCACGCAAGAAACGTGATTCCGCCTTATACTGAGTCTTCAAATCAGTACTTAACACACCTTCCGGAACACGGTCGATGTTTTGCTCGAATACAAGCGCTTTCTGAATACCTCGATAAGCAGCACTCCATTTATTATCACCCAATGTATTGGAAGGTCCCCAGTTGCCTTCTACCATATTACGGACATTCGTATTAGAAAAGACACAGGAGGTTTCATCAGCAAAACCGAACACAACCGGATCATCAGTAGACAGCCAAATATATCCGTAAATGTTATATAAATAAGCTTCCGCCTCCACACGGGTTTCCCAAATCATATCCGTAGTTTTCAGGTTCTCCGGTTTCTGGTCCAAATAATCACAAGAAGAGACTCCTATAATGCCGGCGGACAACAGCCCGACAGCCAATATACGGCTAAATATTTTTTTCATTGTTTTCATTGCTTTATTAGATTAAAACGAAACTCTCATTCCCAATGTCACCATACGCGATAACGGATACTTTGCCCCATTAGAACCAAGTTCCGGATCCCATAACTTGAATTTAGAGAATGTCAGCAAGTTTTGTCCGGACAGATAGAAATAAAGGTATTCTATTCCTTTATCCATTAGTTTCTTGTTCTCAAGCGTATATCCGAGCGAGGCTTGTTTCAAACGTAGATAACTGCCATCTTTCAACCAATGCGTACTATTCACATAGTTGTTGTCATTTGTTGTTGCATTAGCTGTCATACGCGGATACCATGCATCTGCACGAGGATTGTCCGCCGTCCAGCGATCTAATGCTTTGGTGATGACATTGCTGGGATTCAGTCCCATGCCGGTGAAAGGTACAATACCGACTCCACTTGCTCCCCAGTCACCGTTGCCGGTATCAATAGAACCACCATTGGCCATAATAGATACATCCGACACTCCCTGGAAGAAGAGAGCCAAGTCAAAGTTATGATAGTTGATATTAAAGCCCATACCGTATGACCAAGAAGGGAACCAGGACTTGCCCAAATAACATTGGTCATTAGCGTCAATCACACCATCATCGTTCAAGTCTTTATACTTGATGTCACCAGGTGCCAGTTCACGCATCTGTCTCGGACTCTTTTTGATTTCTTCCTCACTCTGGAAATAACCTTCGGCTATATATCCATAGAACTCGCCATAACGGGTACCTTCACTCTTTTGATAAGCGTATTGCATAGCCGGTTCGTCACGGAACACAATCTTATTCTTGCTATAAGTCAGATTACCAAATAAACGCAACCCTACTTTGTTACCGATACGGGTCTGGTATTCCAAATTCGCATCTACTCCTTTATTATCCATTTCACCCATATTGGCATAGATAGAGGCGTCAAAGCCTGCCATGCTCGGCAAAGAAGAACGTTGAATCAGAATATCCTTACGTCTTTCCCAATAATAATCCAATGTCAAGTTCAATTTACCCCAAAGCATCATTTCCAAACCAATATTTGTCTTATAAGATTTCTCCCAAGTCAGTTTGTCCGACCCCAGCAGCGTCTCTCTAATACCGTATACGAGATTTCCGTTCGGTCCGAATCCATAGCTGTTTCCGCTTCCGAACTGAGTAAAATAAGCAAAACGGTCTCCTGTACCACCAATGTTATCATTACCTACGATACCATAAGAAGCACGCAATTTCAACAAGTCTACCGTACGAGTCATATTCTTGAAAAACGGTTCGTTTGAAATGACCCAACCCACAGAAGCAGCCGGGAAGAAACCGAAACGATGTCCGGGAGCAAAGTTCTCCGAACCGGTGTAAGAACCGTTCACCTCTGCTAAATAGCGTTCTTTATATCCGTAGCCGAAACGGGCAGCAATCGCCTGATTACGATATGGAATAGAAGCAATGGCACTTCCGGCAGTAGCAATCATACGGTTACGCATATTATAAAGCACCATTCCATTTACGTTATGATGACCGAAAGTGCGATCATATGAGATATTGGCTTCAGTATAAATAACTCTTTCTCCCGTATCGCTATGTTCATAATAAAGTTCATCAGAACCTTCCTTGATCGGTTTACCAAAGACAAGTTCTCCGTTTCCGTCACGCTGGTTGGTATACCATAAGTCTACCCCTCCGGTACGCTTATTATTGAATTCACTATAACTGTCAAAAGAGAAACGAGCATAAGCCGAAAGTCCTTTGGTTATGAAATCTAATTTTTGGTTGACGGTAAATACCGATTGCAAAGCCGGACGGAAAGTATCAGTGTACCCGCTGTTCTGCACTTCGTTCATCGGATTGGAACCAGCATTGGCCGGAGGACCTGCCCAACGCCCGTCCGGATAGCGAACAGGAAAAGCAACCGGTGAAGTTGAGAAAGCTTCATACCATAGTTTGTTAGAAGCGATACCCGGATAACGCGAATCTGTCATAATAGCCGACAGGTTCATCTGTAATAAAGTAGTTTTTGTAATGTTCACGTCTACGTTACTACGGAAATCATAACGCTTATAATTCAGGTTCGGGTCATACCCGTTTTCCTTCTTTACATTATATTGTCCTCCCTGGTTATAGAAAGAAGCGGACAAGTAGTATCGAACCAAGTCGCTACCACCACTAATATTCAGGTTGACATTAGATACAGATGAAACATTCTTATAAATCTTATCGATCCAATCCACATTCGGATATAAGTAAGGATCCAGTCCGCTCTCGGTTTTTAATATCTGTTCACGGGAATATACCTCACTCAATCCCGAATTTCGACGACTTTCATTATATAACATCATATAATCAACACCACTCAACATCTCCGGAACTTTAGTGAAGTTGGTAAAACCCGTTTCTGCCTTTATGGAGATTTTAGGCTTACCTACCGACCCGCGTTTAGTAGTAATAATCATCACACCGTTAGCACCTTTCGCACCATATACAGCAGTAGCAGAAGCATCTTTCAAGAGAGAGATACTAACGATATCTTCCGGGTCAATATTGTTGTAAGCACCTCCATAAGTGGAGTTCACATCGTCACGCTGCACACCGTCTACAATTACCAATGGAGATGTATTTCCCGTGAAAGTACCGATTCCACGAATTGTAAAGGTCGAGTTATCATATCCCGGTTCACCACTGGACTGTACGGAAATAATACCTGCAACCTTACCTTGCAAAGCATTGCTAAGATTGGCAACTGGAGTTTTCAGGCTTCCTATATTCACCGAAGCTACCGATCCGGTCATCGTCACTTTCTTCTGAGCACCGTATGCCACAACCACTACCTCTTCCAGACTGGAAGTAGCTTCTTCCAAAGAGACATTAATAGTAGTCTGATTGCCCACTTTGATATTCCTGGGTTCATATCCCATAAAACGGAATTCCAATTCTGACTGATTATCAGGAACTGTTATCATGTAAAATCCATCAATATCAGTAATTACACCAGTAGTAGCATTTGCCAATTTTACGCTCGCCCCCGGAATCGACTCACCGGTAGTAGTGGTGACATTACCTTTGATGGTACGTGACTTTTTTGTATTGACAGACTGTTCCTCTTTTGCCGGAAACAAAAGAATCTGTTTGCCCTGAATTTTCCAAGAAATTCCTTTTCCCTTAAAAGCCTGTTCTAAAGCAACATTAATTGATTGTTTATTAACGGATACAGTGATTCGCTGATTCGTTTTAAGTTGATTATCTTTGTAAAGAAATGAATAACCACTCTGGGTCTGAACCGCTTCTACAAACTGTTTCAGCGTAACATTTTTCATATTCAGAGTCAACAAATCTGATTGTTGTGCCTGCGCCTGGAGCGATATAAAAAACAGTAGAAATAATATTTGCCAGGTACAAAGTCTTAGCTTCCCCAAAAAGGATAGAGGTAAAATAAAACCTCTCATTCCTTTTGGGATTGAAATATTTTTCATAAATTTGCAATTTAAAATTAATAATTGGTAGAGTTAATTTTAATCTGGATAGGATTGGAAAACGGGAATTTTCCGATCCTTTTTCTTTTTCAAGTTGTGTTCATCATCTTTCTTTTTAGGATTAGCATTTTTTAGTTTATCATAATATTAGGCTGCCTATTTCTTTTTTTATTTCGGAGTCACCAAATAGGTTCCATCCGGTTGCTGTTGATAATGAATGGGAGTAATCAAATCAATCGTCTCAAAAATATTCTCCAGAGATTGGTCTATGTCAAAACGCCCTGAGAATATTTCTGCTTTCAATTCCTCACCTTCAATACGAATCTCCGTATGATAACGTTTACTCAACATAAACATTACATTTTCCATTTTTTGAGATTCAATATTCATATATTTATCTTTCCACGTAGTATAGAGTTGAAGGTCGACATGGCGGACCTCAATACCGGATTGCCGGCTGACACGCCCCATTTCCCCGGGTCGTAAGATTACTCCGTCTTCTGCCTTGTTGCGCTCGTTCAACTTTACCGAACCGGATTCCAAGACTACTTCTGCCATATTATCCTCTTCCGATACTCTTACGTCAAAACGGGTTCCGAGCACCTTTACTTCTACAAGCTCCGTAACGACCTGAAATGTTCTTCCATTGTCTTTTTTCACATCAAAGAAGGCTTCACCGTCCAAGTACACTTCCCGATTACGTGCAGATAACTTATCAGGGTATTTCAAGCTCGAACCACCCCCCAGCCAAACCTTAGAGTTATCGGGAAGCGTGAACAGCAAGGCTTCTTTTCCTTGGTTCATCACAATCAGCATATCCGGTTTAGCCCAAAGCTGATAACCCAATACACCACCCAACACACATAGGACAGCAATACTGGCTGCCACGGCACAACGACGGATAATCAACTTCAATCGTGGCTTTCTGTTTGCTTTCATACCGGATTCTACCTTGCTCCAAGTACGGTTCATTACTTCTTCCACTTGCCGTGTATCCATATTCACCAATGAGTCATCCACCAGCTGAGAAGCACGCTGCAAAGAAGTATCTTCTTTTAACATCTGCTCCAGTGCCTCTGCTTCCTCTTTACTTAAAGAATGATCAGTTCTTTTAGCAAGCAAGTCCCATATACTACTATTCTCTTTCATCTTTTTACAAATATTATTAAGCGCTTCTATATATAAAGACAGAAATAAAACTCAAAATACGTAGTTGAAATCAAATAAAAAGTTACTTTTGCAAATAAATATTGTTAATAGACGCTTCTACATTATAATTTTTTATTGTAAAAACCTTATAATCAAATTCTTGAATATGCCACATAAAGAGGATGACATTAGTTATCTATTAAGTCAAATTAGTGAGGGTAACTCCTCCTGCTTTGAAAAAATGTACAAGCGGTACTTCAAAAAATGCTATTCTATTGCATTATATTTCGTTCAGTCCACTTCTTCGGCCGAAGATGTACTGTCCGACGTCTTTCTCACTCTATGGCATAAACGTGAGAACTTGAAGGATGTGAAAGATTGGGATTCTTACTTATTTATAACAACCAAGAATCATGCTATCACATTTTTGGAGAAAAACCGTCAGGATAACTTAAGTTCTATTGACCAAATCATCATAGAGATACCGGGAAACGACCTCACGCCGGAAGAAAAGTTACTCAAGAAAGATATGGAAGAATGTATGCAGCAAGCTATCCGGCAACTGCCTGAGAAAACCAGAATTGTTTATTGTATGGCAAAAGAAGACCACATGAGCTATAAACAAATCAGTGAAGCGCTGGATATATCCGAAAGGACTGTCAATACACACATGACTACAGCTATTCGCAGACTGACGGAAAACCTGCAAAAATACTTTAGATAAATTCGGCCAACTATAATAAGGAAGCTATCAAACTAAAAAATCATCACTAAAAAAGGGAGACTTTACGCCCCCCCCTTTCCGGTTACTATAAAATCATTCTGGATAATATTTGCTCTATTTCAGCTAACTCTTCGGACGTAAACTCCAAATGCTCCAATGCTTTCAGGTTATCAGCCAACTGATTCACGGAACTAGCTCCTACTATCACCGACGTCATTCGTTCATCTCTCAGTACCCATGCCAACGCCATTTCAGCCAACGTCTGCCCACGGCGATGGGCTATTTCATTCAGTTGCCGGGCAGCTTCTATTTTCTCCGGTGTCACCTGCGAGCGTTGCAGGAAACCGGAAGAACGGGCAGCCCGCGAATGTTCCGGGATACCATTCAGGTATTTGTCCGTCAATAATCCCTGCGCCAAAGGAGAGAAGGCGATAAAACCGGAACCGGATGCTGCAGCAAATGGAAGGATTTCGGCCTCAACCGCCCGATCGAACATACTATACCGGTATTGGCTAATCAGACAGGGAACACCGGCCTTCGCCAACATTTCATAAGCAATACGTGCTTGTTCGGGAGGATACTTGGATATTCCGATATAAAGAGCCTTACCTCGCTTCACGATATCAATCAATGCCTGAATCGTTTCTTCCACCGGAGTGACTCCGTCATAACGATGAGTATAAAAGATATCGAAATACTCCAATCCTGTACGACGGAGACTTTGATCAATACTTGCCATCAGATTTTTACGGGAACTGTTACCGCCATAAGGTCCTGCCCACATTTCATGTCCGGCTTTGGAAGAGATAATCATTTCATCGCGATACCCCTGAAAGTTCTCTCTTAGAATCCGCCCGAAGTTTGTTTCGGCACTTCCGGGAACAGGACCGTAGTTGTTTGCCAAATCGAAATGAGTAATACCGTGATCGAAAGCATACTTTATCATATCGGTTGCCATGGTGAAGTCATCTACACTGCCGAAGTTATGCCATAATCCTAAAGAAATAAGAGGTAGTTTCAGACCACTCCGACCACAATATTTATACTGCATCCGTTCGTAACGTTCGGTTGCCGGCTGATAAGCGAATGAATTATCCATAAGATTCACGATTTATCTTTCCTATTACAAAAATCAATTTTTCTTCTACAAAGAAAGGGAAAAAAGCCTGCATAAACAAGAATCGGGAAATATACTTCATATTATTGAAATACATTTCCCGACATAATTAAACAACACTAAAATCTTCAAAACTGGAAATAAATGAACGGCTGAATCTCCGAGCTTTTCATTTGAATAACTACATAAATCAACACTACCAACATCAATGCCTTTCCCACAAACGGCAGGCGAATAACACCTCGACAGACTGCATCCTCCCAACTATCAGGAGCAAAATGAAGCAGGAATCCGAGTAACATTAATGCAAAGACTTTCCAATAACCTTCCAGCAGTTGCGGGAATAGTTGCGGACGGAAGGTAGTAACTATCTGTTTTAACATATCCATTGAATTTTGGAAATCTGCATTACGGAAGAAGATCCAGCAGAAACAAACAAAATGGAAGGTAATAATCACCCCGAAGACACGACGCCAGCCATGACTCTGTTCTCCTTTCTTACGTCCGGTGATTGACATCCACATTTTATGCAAAGCCAGAGCAATGCCATGAAATGTTCCCCAAAGAACGAAGTTCCAGGAAGCCCCATGCCATAATCCACCCAAAAACATGGTGATTATCAGGTTCAGATACTGACGGAATTTTCCTTTTCGGTTGCCTCCCAATGATATATACAAATAGTCTTTCAGCCAACTGGATAAAGAGATATGCCAGCGACGCCAAAATTCTGTAATGGAGGCCGACTTATAAGGAGAATTAAAGTTCAGATTGAAATGAAATCCCAGCAATAAGGCAATGCCGATAGCCATGTCACTATATCCTGAGAAGTCACAATAGATTTGTAAGGCATATCCATACACTCCCATAAGGTTCTCAACGCCCGAGTAGAGCGTCGGATTATCGAAAATACGTTCTACAAAGTTGACACTGATATAATCGGAGATGATTGCTTTCTTAAACAAACCGGAGAAAATCAGGAAGATTCCCCGTCCGAACATTTCCTGCGACACAAAGAGGGGTTTCCGGATTTGGGGAATAAAATCGCGGGCACGAACGATAGGTCCTGCTACCAATTGCGGAAAGAAAGACACATAGAAGGCATAGTCCAACAGACTTGTCAATGGTTTTATATCTTTCCGATAAACGTCGATCGTATAACTCAACGACTGGAAAGTAAAGAATGAGATCCCTACAGGCAGGAATATATCAAGTGCCGTAAACTCCCCTCCCATAAGGGAAGCAATCACTCCGCCCAGGAAATTCGTATATTTGAAATAAGCGAGAAGTCCCAGATTGACACTAAGACTCAAAACTACCAGCCCTTTACGCTTCCAATAGCCTTCGGCACGCGCCATGAGCTGCGCCAAAAAGAAATCGCAAACCGTGACAAGAGCAAGCAGGAAGAAGTAGGTGCCGCTACTCTTATAATAGAAGTAATAAGAAAAGAGGGTGACAAACAGGATGCGGGCAGTGTGTTTATGCTGCAACAGCACATACACCACCAGGAAAGCGGTAAACAACCAAAGGAAGATGCCGCTACTGAATATCATCGGTGCCTGCGGGTCATAAGTAAGCACCTCTTTGATCCGGCTGAAATCTATATCAATGGGAAACATAGTCATTATAAGCGTTGATTAAGGCCTGGTATAATAAATTTCCTTGCAGGATATATCCCTCGGGCAGATAATGCACGTGATCGGGACGCATCAGTTTGGCTTCCGTCCAGTTGACACAAGCACGACGTTTACCACCCACTACATCGTACATATCCCATACCAGCAGACGGTGTTCTTTGGCATAACGCCGAATGGTTTCGGACGCTGTTGCCGTGCGGGGATTGACAGCGTAAGTGCGGCGTCTCCGCCGTTGCCGGAAACTTTCGTAAGAACCGGGAGGGGTAGTCAGTAAAATAGATACGTTAGGAAGGCTATCCTGCAATAATTTAACAAGTTCGTCCATTTGGTTATAATGTACATTGACATTATAGCGCCGGTTGTGACTCTCGTTTGTGCCGAAAGAGAGAATCAACAGTTCGGGTTTCAGGGCGGCAATCTCGGCGATACGGTCCGGATGAGTAAAAGTAAGGCAAGTAGCACCGTTCACTCCCTTGTCTATGTAGGAGACTGCTCCGAATGTTTCTATCAATCGGGCACCCGTAGTCTGCGGATAGATATGTCCACGCACATGGCTATCGCCGATATGAACAATACGGACCGTATCTTCCGACAATCCGGCACGCACCTGGCGGAGCCGTTCAAATACGGGAGTCAATAAAGCAATGCTGTCGACAATCTCATTTCTTCCCATTCCGCGGAAAGCGGCAGGGAAAGAAAACTGTACAGAGATAGTATCATTCGCCCAGTTCATCTCCCTCAAGGGTTTGATTGTTTTCTGTTTCTTTCCGGGAGGGGGGCAGGCGGGAATCCGGTCTTGTGCCGCCAACTCCGAAAGAGAGAAGGGGGCGCCCAATATTCCTATAAGCGTAAGGATGAGAATGAAACCGGGCAGGTGTTTACTCTTTCTCATAAGCACGCCTCCTGTCGTATTGTTCCTTACCGTATATCAATGTCTCATATAGCAATCCCGCCAGATGTTTGCCACCACGGAAGTTGATATGTGTATAATCGTAGTTCGCCATTGAAGGTTTGGCGTGTACCAGTTTCGCCATACTTCCCTCTCCTCCCATAGCCTCAAACATATTCCAGAAAGCGATACCACTTTCAGCAGCAATATTCTGCTGATAACGAATCAAGTTCTTTACTCCCGGCATAGTACGGAGGTCACCGGTTTCGGTTTTATAGTCCCGGTCGCCGACACTCAGCAATAAAATTCCCGCTTGCGGGAAACACTTTTTCAAATGGTTGATAGCCGTAAGTAATCCCTTTTGATAGTTGTCATAGTTCCGGCCACGCTCGGTAGCTACATTCAATCCATATTCAAGAATGATCAAATCATAAGGACGTTGCTCGTTGAACTGCCTCAACATCTGCTTCGGAATGCCACGCAAGGACAAACCCGAACTGCCGCGCAGCGAGAAGTTATCGAGAATGATTCCCTGCTTTCCGTCCATTGCCAATCCATAGAAAAGAGTAGAATCTGCACGGTCCACCGACCAGCGTATGGAACCGATACGCCCGTTCACCTGTATTTTTTGCAGATGGCCGGAAGCACCTAAAGAATAGCTCCGGCTTTCTCCCCGGTTCACACGGGCGGAGAGTTGCACGGAATCTCTGTTATAGAAGAAGATAGAAGCCTGTTGGCAGGTATCAAGCAGAGAAGCGTATTTATTCTGTCCCCGCAACTCAACATACGCCCCGCTACGAGGAATAAAATAATGGCCGGAGATGCCTTGTTTCTTCCGGTCGAAGTATACCGTATCCATTACCGAATGACTGGACCAACCGCCGAATGTATGCCGCACCGTAGGACGGTAACCGCTTGTCATGGAAGTAATTGTAACGAAACCTACCCCGCAGCCTCCGAAACGTTTTTGGAACATTTCACGTAAGTCAGCTGTCATAATATCCGCTTCTATAAAAGAATCACCGAATACAGCGATACGGACAAGTTTATCATCCGCATCAGAATCAGAAGAAGAAGATGAAAGGCGGTCGAGGGCTTCATAAAAAGGAGCCATACCGCGCTGGGTAGAGTCACTATAATCTTCGATGCAAGTCATGCCGGCACGGCAGGTATCCACAAAAGCCGGTTTTATGACAGGAGGCAAGGGAATGCTGTCCGAGTCGGCTACTGCCGTTTCCGGTTCCGGATAACGGAGGTCACCCAGGATATCGACGCGCCTCATCGTGTGTCCGTCGATCGTTATAGCCGGAAGCCAATGAAGCCCGAATAAGGCGACAAACACAGTCAGCACAAGCCATAACGAATATTTCAAATAATTCTTTATAATCTCCATTTCACCAATAGATATAAGCACCTTTTTTAGTCCTTGGCCTTACCTGATGCCGAGAGAGGCTCATCGGCGCCGGAGCACAAGCTCAACGGTGCTTTGACATTTTCAGGCTGCAAAGATAGAGAAAAGCAAGAAAAAAGAAGGGAGAATCTACATTATTTATGAGATTCTCCCTCTTAGTTATTTATTTACCGGACAATTATCAGATCGTCCGTTCAATATTCCATACAAATGCACGTAATCCCAACTGTTCAGTCTGCAAATCCATTTTGTGCAGTGTATCCAACAACGGGTCTACTTTACTGTCATCGACCACCGTAAGGATAGCCGAACACATACTAGGCCATGCATGGCTTCCAAAATGCGGGTCACCAGTCTTGGAGCCACGTCCCTGTACCTTTTCGAGGTAAGTAAATCCGCGGCAACCCAAACGGTCGAGCAACGCCATGATTCGTTCGTAATAAGCCTGGTCGAATGTTATTAATACTGATTTCATATTTTTTTCCTGTTATTTCTTTATAATTTCATCTTTGTGGTCCTGGAAGTAAACATCTAATTCGCGTTGACGACGAAGTTTACGACGACGGTTCTTGATACCTGTTCCTGCAAATACGCAATACAAGGTCGGAATCAGAACCAAGGTCAATACGGTAGATACCGTCAAACCACCGATTACGGCGATTGCCATCGGACTCCACATTTCGGAACCCTGTCCGCCGCCGATAGCCATAGGGATCATACCCAAAACGGTTGTCGCAGTAGTCATCAATACCGGACGGAGACGACTCTTACCAGATGTCACCACAGAGTTTATCACCGCCATGCCTCGCTCTCGACAGAGAGTAATGTAGTCAATGAGCACGATACCGTTCTTCACCACAATACCAATCAACATGATTCCTCCCAACAAACTCATTACACTCAACGTACTGCCCGTGAAGAACAATGCCATTAAGACACCACTAAACGCAAACGGCAAAGAGAACATGATAATGAACGGATAAGTCAATGATTCGAACTGTGCCGCCATTACGATAAATACAAGGATAACAATCAGGATACCGAGTGTACCCAAATCGCGGAACGAATCCTGCTGATCTTCGTACGACCCGGAAATCTGAATCGTCACTTCACCCGGAAGGTCCATTTTATCAATCACCTTGTTACCGGCAGCAACTACATCTCCCAACGGAGCACCGGAGATTACGGCAGAAACAGTCACAATACGTTCACGGTCTTTACGTTCAATGGTAGGAGGCGCAAAACGTTCGACTACCTTTCCGACATCTTTCACACGAACAGATTGTCCCTGTGCATTGTAAATAAGGATATTCTCCAGACTCTCCAAACTTGTACGGAATTCCGGAGCATAACGCACCTTGATATCATATTCATCCCCATCTTCACGGTATTTGGAAGCAACTGCACCGTTGATACGATTACGCAAATAGTTACCGGCTGTCGCAAGGTTCAACCCATGCATAGCCAGTTTCTCACGGTCGAAGTCAACCTGATATTCCGGCTGGTAATCGCTACGGCTGATGTTAACTTCAGTCACGCCCTTCACTTTCAGCAGTTCGCGTTTCAAACGGGCTGCCACACTATCGGTCACCGTCATATCATATCCGTATACCTCAAAGTCGGCACTTGCCTGAGCAGACATACCTGTATTACTACCTCCAAGGATTACCTGAGCCTTACTGAACTCCGGATATCCTTTCAAGTCTTCACGCATTTCATCGCAGACTGCCTCCAGGGTAATGTCACGATCGCCCGGGTCCACCAAACTGATGTTGAAAGATATAATGTGGGAACCGTTGTCCTGCATGGAAGCCCATGTATTATCGGAGTCAGCCTGACCAACTGTATAGTTACATACTTTCATAATATCCTTATACTTGGTCATCCACTGATTCGTCAGTTTCTCCGAAAGTTCCTGCGCTATCTCTTTACGCGTACCAATCGGCAACTCAAGCTGTACGGCAATACGGGCATTATCCTGTGCGGGGAAGAATTCCGTACCGATCCCCTTTGCACACAGCAAGCTGACAATGAAGAAAGCAATACATCCCACGATAACAATGGGACGATGACGAACCGCCCAGTTCAACATCTTTGCATACCAAGTATCGAGTGCGTCCAGCGCCTTCTCTATCGGAGTGAAAAAGAGTTTGAACATCTTCGACGGTTTCTTCTGTAAACGGAGCAACTGCGAACAGAGCATCGGCGTCAATGACAATGCCGCCACGGTGGAAATAAACATGATCGCACACATCATCCAACCCAACTGTTTGAAAAGTACACCGGACATACCGCTTACCATTGTCAAAGGGAAGAACACGGCAATCATTGTCAACGTAGAAGCGATTACGGAAATAGCCACCTCATTCGTACCGTGCACAGCCGCCTGTTTCGGATCGGAACCACGCTCAATATGCGTTGTCACGTTTTCGAGTACCACAATCGCATCATCCACCACCATACCGATAGCAATAGAAAGGGACGAAAGCGAGATAATATTAATCGTATTCCCGGAAATAGCCAGATAAATAAAGGAGGCAATCAACGAAAGCGGAATCGTGATACAGATAATCAAGGTTGCACGCCAGCGTCCCAGGAAAAGGAACACGACAATGACAACGAACAGCAAAGCATACATTACGGTTTCCGCCAAACTATCAATCGTGTTCAAGATATTGTCAGACGTATCGACAATCACTCCCAGCTTCACGTCACTCGGCAAGTTTTTCTGCAAACGGGGAAGTGCCTCTTCTACCTTGCGGGAAATTTCTACCGAATTGGCACCCGATTGTTTCTGAACAACAATCATAGCTCCCTGCACACCGTTGTTATAGGTTTCCTGCGCACGCTCCTCTACTGTATCGACGATACGGGCAACGTCACGTAGAAAGATATTGGCTCCATTATGCGTGCCAACCACTACATCTGCCAACTGGCGGGAATCATCAAACTCTCCTTCTACACGCAACGAATATGTCTCGCTACCGATATCGAAGTTACCCCCGGGAATGTTCTTATTTTCAGCCCCGATAATGGAACTGATCGTTTCGATACTCAAGTTGTATGCTTCCAGTTTATTGGGGTCACAGTATACTTGGATCTCACGCTGAGGTGCACCACTGATAGATACTGTACCCACACCGGGAATACGTGCCAAGGGATTCACCACGCGGTCGTCCAGAATTTTATAAAGTGCCGACTGGCTCTCTTTCGCCTGGACGGAAAGCAGTACGATAGGAATCATATCCGTACTGAACTTGAAGATAATCGGATTCTCGACATCGTCGGGAAGCTGTGAACTTACCATGTCAAGCTTGTCACGTACATCATTCGTCAGGACGTCTATATCATTACCAAACTCGAACTCCAGTGTTATCAATGACATATTCTCTGAAGAACGGGAGGTAATATGTTTCAGGTTGCTCACCGCGTTCAACGTATTTTCCAACGGGCGAGTCACATTATTTTCTATATCCGAGGCACTTGCCCCCGGATAAGCAGTCATTACCATGATTGTATTCGTATCAATATCCGGATACAAGTCGATAGGTAACTTGGACAAAGAGAAAAGGCCAAAGATCACCACTGCCAGAAAGCAGAGGGAGGTCATAATCGGTTTCTTAACCGCACCTTCGTATAAACTCATATATTATAATGTGTTAAGGTGATAAGGTATTATTTTTCTACTTCTACTTCCACGCCATTCGCCAAACGTGCCTGACCGGCAACGACTACCTGCGAATTATTGGGCACACCGGATTTCAACTCATACTCCGTTCCCATACGTCTACCCAGCTCTACCTTATTATAAGATACTTTGCCGTCTTTGTAAACATACACATAACGGTCACCTGAACCGGCTTG
Organism: Bacteroides caccae; assembly: GCF_002222615.2. Taxonomy (NCBI): domain Bacteria; kingdom Pseudomonadati; phylum Bacteroidota; class Bacteroidia; order Bacteroidales; family Bacteroidaceae; genus Bacteroides; species Bacteroides caccae. The sequence continues at coordinate 380,106 of NZ_CP022412.2, forward strand.
CTTCACGATAGCAAGATCGGGAACAACGACATTGTCGGCCGTACCGAAGTTTAGCGTTGCACGGGCAAACATTCCCGGACGAACACGCTGATCTCTGTTGTCCAGCTTGATCTCTATCGGGAAAGTACGGGTTGCAGCGTCGATAGTCGGATAAATCAGATTAATGGTACCTTTAAATATCTCGTCACCGTATACATCCAGTTTTACATCTACCGGCTCACCTTTCTTCACTTGCGTGAAGTAGCTCTCAGATACATTAATCATGAGTTTCACCGGAGTGATCTGTTCTACTACCAGCACAGGATTTCCACCGCTATACATATCTCCGTTGTCATAGTTGCGGGCTGTGACAACCCCATTAATAGGACTTACTAAAGAAGTGTTTTCCAACAGATTCTTATAGGCTGTGCGCTGTACGTCGAGCTGCATTTTCGAAGCATCCCATTCTGATTTGGATGCACCGCCGACCTTGTACAGTTCGTCCATACGGTTGAATTCTATTTCCTGATTGTCCAGTTGCAATTTTGTCTGTTTCAGATTGGCTGCGTCCATTTGTACCAATTTCTGACCTTTGGATACACGGTCGCCCACTTCTACAAAAATCTGGTCGATACGCACAGGAGATGAAGGTGCGATGTTGTTCTTCGCTTCCGCCTCTACTGTTGCCGTATATTCCTGAATCTGGTCTACGGGACGGGCTTTCACATCGGCCACCTTTACTTTGGGCTTCTCAACCACGTGTTCCGTAGCAGCTTTATCTTTTCCACCCGTACATGAGCCCATAACCACGGTTAACAGCAGGGCTACTAATTGGATACTTTTTTTCATATTCCTTAGTTGTAATTTTTTTAGTTGTCTATCTTTATTCTTTTCCTAGCACCTTATCGAGATCTGCCTTAGCAATCAGATAATCATAAATGGATTGGTTATAAGTGAGTTGAGCCTGAGTCAGAGATACTTGCGAACTGTTCAGTTCGAGCACTGTACCCTTACCGACATCGTAGCGTTTGCCGGCAATCAGTACCGCCTTCTCAGCCTGCATCACGTTTTCCTTGTTACTGACCACCTGCTCAGAGCTGGCAGCCATGTTGTTGCGGTAACTTACGATTTCCATATTCAGTTTTCTTTCCGTGTCAATGCGGTTCCAATCGAGTTGGCGCATCTGGATACGGGCAAATTTTACTTTCGTAAAGTTGCTTGCTTTGTACAAAGGAATGCTCAAGTTGAACATCAGGCTGGAACTATTACTCCAATTATACTCGAAGAAGTTAATATTCGGGTTGTACAAGGACTGATAGTTATATGAGAAACTCATCGACAACGTAGGGATAAAACTTGATTTTGCGACCTTCAAGCTCTTCTCCAACATTTTCATGTTCAAGTCCAACTGCTTCATGGTAGTGTTATTCTCCAATCCGACTTCTTCATCCTTCAGTTGATTGGCAAATACAGCCGTTTCATAATTCGTCAGACTGTCTTCTGTTTTAAGTTCTACGTCGGCGGTAATTCCCATTAACACTTTCAACTGCAACTTTGCCAGAGTCACCCCATTGGCTGCTGAAATCACATTCGGCTTAATGCTGCGCATCTGTACCTCAGCACTGATCTTATCATATTCACTCACTGCGCCTTGCTCATATTTGGCATTGACGATGTTAAAGTTGTCTTCCGCCAGTTTGTAGCTTCCCAGAAGCACGTTGTAGCTATCTTGTGCAAGCATCAGTTGATAATAGGCTTTACTTACCTGATTCACCAAATCCAGTTTGGAAGCACGCGACTTCTCTACTGCCAGTTCGATATCCGTCTTTGTCATCGACATTGTCCGATAGACAGCCGGTGCAAACAAAGGCAGGTTAATGCTTAGTCCGGCATTGGCGGTGTTCGTTCCGTCCTGCCCCATTTTGAACGACATATCGTTCAGCTTCATTTCAGCCGCTTTAATCGTATGGTCCAGCGAACCAGCGATGCTTGCTTCAGGCAGCAGACTTTGCCACGCTTCTTTGCCGGCTACTTTTTTCAAAGCAATTTCTTCTGCCGCCACCTTCATCGTAGGATTCTCATCCAACGCAATTGTTAAGGCTTTGTCCAAGGTTAAGGTCAGTGTGTCCTTCGCCGCTTGTGCGTTTTGCGCTTTTGCAATGCCAAATGCGCAAAGTGCAACAGTTGCCAGAAGTATCTTCCTACCTGTCAGTCTCTTCATTCTGTTCATAAAACTAGTTTCTAATTGATCTTTTAGTTGTTTGTCTCCGGAACCTCATCGGTCGCTTATTCTATGCGGTTCCTACGATATTCTGATATAAAATCTTCCAGTACTTTCGCGCCTTTCTCCGTAGAGATGCCGCGTATATAGGTAAACATAATAGACTCATACACCTCTATAAAGGAATATTCGTTGCATACATCCGTATTCAACAGCACATCGAACTGCTCGCGTACCAGCAAATTGACGATTGCAAAGTTGACATCCGAACGGAAAATGCCTTGCTCCACTCCCAACATAAAAAAGGACATGGTTTTCTCCGAATCACTCTCGCTGCGCTCTTTCATCATATTATATACCTTCGGATACTTCTTGATGTCTTCAAAAAAACGCTTGTTCGTCTTATGAAACATCTCAATACTCTTTTGGAATACGGCAAGTATCACTTCCAACACATTGTGGGACTGCTCATAAACTTCCTGTAAATACCGGTCTCTTTCTGCCTGCACCGTCAGTATACAATCCTTCAGCAACGATTCCTTATCTACAAAAACTTCATAAAGCGTACGTTTGGAGATACCTAATGCTGCTGCAATATCATCCATCGTAATACTCTTAATGCCTTTTGTAGTAAAAGCCTCTGTTGCCGTTGCTATAATCCGTTCTTTCAACTCCGCCCGTTGGGAAGCGTCTTTTCCATGTTCTGTCATCGTTCGTTTTCTATTTCATTATAATCCAGTTTTCTGTTTTCCCTTGCATCGGGAGGAAAAACGGAACAAAGATATATAGAAAACTCAATTAAGAAATCAAGTTTCCATTTATTTGTAGCCCATTTGATAAATATTATCATTCGTTGGACAGAAATGAAAACAAGTGTTAAGAGGAAATACGGACCAAACACAGCACAAAGATAAAGAGGAAGGAGATGCGAGGTAAAGTTTTATCGGTATCGGAAGGGGTACACCCGACAAAAGCCGGATAAATGTCGATTAAAATCGACACTCATCCGGCAACAGCAGTCACCATTATTAACGATAAGGTGGAAAAGGGTCTGTTTATTGTCAGTATTCAAACTTTGTCCTTTTCAGAAAAGCGACTGTTTTATGTATTTCTTTGTACACCACGATATCATCTTTCACAAAAGGTACTTCTTTCCGGCAGGTATGGAGGAAATGCTCCAGAAGCGGTGACGTTTTCAACGGACGGCGGAAGTCGACACCTTGTGCGGCGTTCATCAGTTCAATGGCAAGGATAGGTTCGAGGTCGTCCATTACCTTATAGAAAATCATAGGAAATGGCAAGCGACAGGTCGTGGAAGTTACCGCCGGAGATAACTTGGCCTGCACCGGAACAAGTGTGTAGCCACGGTCGTGAGTTCTCCGTATACCTTCTACAAAATCCGGATAAGGAGGTAGTGTATTGCCAAGAGTTATCTTCATAATAAGCAGAATTAAAGACTACAAACTGTAAGCAATACAGTTTGATAACTCTCCGCAATGTAGGAAAAAAGAAAGTAAAAGACAAGGGAAATGATGGATTTATTATCAGAAAGGTATTATACCTCATATATGGCGTACCGGAACCGCCTTATCATAAATCGTACCACAACCGATAGCTATGGCAAAGAATCCTCTGCCCTATTTCTCTTGACTATCACGTAGTTTTAGCAAATAGTCGAATGTGTCTTTTGCCTCCTGGCTGTCTTCCTTCAGGTAAGCTTGTTTCCATTCCGGGTACTTATCCAATATTTGAAGCATCTTATCTTTTCCGAGAAATTCAATCTTGCCCGTTTCCCCATTCAGTTCATAACAAACGCGTTTGGTCACCAAGCTCGAAGCGGCAAGGGCGTCACCGATATTTCCTCCGAGTTTTACATCGTCGTCTTCTACAAAATTGCCACCGATAACTGATCCCAAAGGCATGGCACAGAAGTAGATATTCTTGCCTAACTGAACTGCCGGAGCATACCATGCCCCAAAACGCAGTTTCTTATAGCGCAACTTGCGACAGTTCAAATATAAATCTCCTTCTTCACTTCGCACTGCAAAACAACGTTTCTTCAAGCGGCGGCACATAGACTCATCATCGCCTGCCGTTATACGGTAGTCAGCCCCGCCTGTCAATACGATCTGATTTCTGGAACGTTTCTCCACACGTAGCACTGCTATGGTGTCTCCATTTTGAGCAAGCAACTCTTTCAAGTTGGAATAGATAATATTCTGCGCAATCAACGGGAGGCCAATCACGCTCATCAACAGCCATAAGATACATCTTTTTTTCATAAGCCTTCCTCCTTTCCTTTCTAACGCCTTTTCGAGTGGAAAGTTATACATTTTAGCGGATAAATGCAAGGACAGAAAAAGAAATATTGAAAAAAAGGGTTCTTCTTCAAATTTGATGGTAATTTAGCCAGTCGGTGGTATCTTCATTCTCCTCCTTCCGGAAGGAGGAGTACCCGTAGGGGGAGGTGGTAGGTAAACACATAATTCGTTTATTATCAACCCTGTGCATCTACCTGCCGCCTCGACTTTCAGCCCCCTTCCTTCCCCCAAAAGAGGAATGAAGATACCACCGACTTGCTAAATTACCATCAAATTTGAAAAAGAGCCCCCAAAAAAGTAACTGAATACTTGACTTTGCCTTCCTGATGTGTTATCTTTGTATCTGTTATTACAAAATATATTTCTATTTAATATGCAGGTAAAGGGGAAGCAGTGTATTCTCCCTTTTTTTATGTCTGATCGTGCCGAAAGAAGAAATCACCTTTTGTTTTTGAGGAAATGCAGGCTCTATTTTTATAAAACGGAGGCTCTGTTCGGGTGAAACAGAGGCTTCGTTTTACTAAAACACAGGCTCAACATTCATTAAGCGTGGGGTTAGCACTCCCAAAGCGTAGGTTTAGTCCCCGTAAAGCGTAGGGTTAGCTCTCATAAGTCGCGAAATTGGCTTTGCTATTCCTGCATCGAGGATTTACGAGAGCTGAATGCATCATCCGGCAGCTCTCATTTTCGCTTCCTATTCGCTTTGCGTTAATAAACAGTAAATCTGCTCTTGACAAAAACAAGCTCATAGCCTGTCCGTTGTTAAATATATTACCTTTGCGCAAAAAGTATCAAAGCAATTATGGAGAAACTGGAAAATATAATCTCAACCTATCAGCAAATTATTCAAGAGTCGGAACAAGCTCTTCAGAGGGCCCGGAAACGCATCTATTATATCAGCCTTCTACGCCTTGTGCTATTTGTAGAAGCCATAGCGGCAGCCTTTATCTTCTGGAGCGACGGCTGGTTATCTCTTTTCGTCTTTGCCATTCTGCCTTTTATATCATTTATCTGGCTGGTAAAACGACATAATCTCTGGTTTTACCGGAAAGATTATCTGAAAAAGAAAATAGAAATCAACGAACAGGAGTTACGGGCCATTCAATATGATTTTTCCGATTTCGACAGCGGAAATGAATATATCGACCCTGCGCATCTCTATACTTATGACTTGGATGTATTCGGCGATTATTCGCTTTTCCAATATATCAACCGTACTTCAACGCCTGTCGGCAAGCAGCATCTGGCTGATTGGTTCAACGCACATCTGGAACTAAAAGAATCGATCGAACAACGCCAGGAGGCTATCCGGGAATTATCAACCGATCTGGAATACCGGCAACAAATCCGTCTGTTCGGATTACTTTATAAAGGAAAACCTGCCGATACCAACGAAATCAGGGAATGGGCGGGAAGCCCCAGCTATTACCGGAAGCATACGCTACTGCGTATCATCCCGACAGTAGTTAGCATCATCAACCTTATATGCATAGGTTCGGCCATTGTAGGAATTCTTCCTGCCACCGTACCCGGAGGTGTGTTTTTTTGTTTCGTCATTTTCAGTTCTATCTTTTCTAAAGGTATCACAAAACTGCAAGCAACTTACGGCAAAAAATTGCAAATCCTCTCTACTTACGCCGACCAAATTCTTCTCACAGAGAAAAAGGAAATGAACAGCCCTGTTCTGCAACAGCTCAAAACGGAACTTACAAGCCAGAATCAAACAGCTTCCCAGGCAGTCCGCCAACTATCGAAACTGATGAACGCGCTCGATCAACGCAGTAACCTGTTAATGAGTACAATCCTCAACGGACTTATTTTTTGGGAACTGCGCCAAGTAATGCGAATCGAGAAATGGAAAGAAACTCATGCTTCCGACCTCCCCCGCTGGATAGAAACAATCGGAGAAATCGACGCCTACTGCTCTTTAGCAACGTTTACATACAATCATCCGGATTATATCTTCCCCAAAATCAGCTCTCAATCCTTTCATCTGCGAGCCGAAGCTTTGGGTCATCCACTTATGAACCGCAACAAATGTGTGCGAAACGGAATAGATATCGACAAGCGTCCTTTCTTTATCATCATAACCGGCGCCAACATGGCCGGTAAAAGTACTTACCTGCGTACCGTAGGCATCAATTATCTTTTAGCCTGCATAGGTGCACCGGTTTGGGCAAAGCAAATGGAAATATATCCGGCACGCCTCGTCACCAGCCTTCGTACAAGCGACTCACTCACCGATAACGAGTCTTACTTCTTCGCAGAACTCAAACGTCTGAAACTAATCATTGACAAACTCGAAGCAGGAGAGGAACTTTTCATCATCCTTGATGAAATATTGAAAGGCACCAACTCTATGGATAAACAAAAAGGCTCTTTCGCTCTCATCAAGCAGTTTATGAATATGAACGCCAACGGTATCATAGCTACTCACGACCTTCTGCTCGGCACCTTGATAGAATCCTTCCCACAGAATATCCGTAACTACTGTTTCGAAGCGGACATCACGAACAACGAACTCACCTTCTCTTATCAAATGAGAAACGGAGTCGCCCAAAATATGAACGCTTGTTTCTTAATGAAAAAAATGGGGATCGCCGTCATTGACGACTAATCCCCACTCTTTATCAAAAACTAAAGTTGTTCCTTCTTCTGTGTAACAATCTTAGCTCAACAGCTTCTAATTCAAATTACTTTTTGAAAGAAAAGCGACCACAGCCGATGCATCTTCATTAGTGAAATAATGCACTGATGTTATCGGCTGATAAGTATAAGGTACAAACTGGAACAGCTGTACGGCAGCAAATTTCTTATCTTCAGAAAGAATTACGTCCATACGAATGTTCCCACTTGTTTCGCTCTTAATATCCGAATTAGCAGAGAACGAACCGGAATTTACGATATCAACCAACTTATCCATGTGCTTCAAATCAAAGAAGACACTGCGTTCCTTTGCAATACTTCCGGTCGGTAGATAAACAACTTCCTTTGACTTCCAGAAAAGACGGAAAATACCTACAAGGAATAGTCCCGTCCCGAACACCATTAAAGCCATACTTACAGTAGAGGACCTATCTTCCAGTTCAAAAGTGGAAGCAAAAGCTAAAATACCCACCAACAACATGAATGAAGAGAATAAAACTCCGGAAATACTTGTACGCTTAGCGATATCTGGATGTGAAGATGCGAATATAGTAGCATCAATAGTTTGAGTAGTTGCCATAATATTTAAAATTTAATTTATTAGTAATAATATAAAGATAAAAAGGACCATCGGTATAAAATATATCGATAACCATAAAACAAATAATACCAATAAATGAATTCTAAATAATAATATGCCTTAAAGTAAATACATAGTACTCACTCGACGGCTGACAGTAATAAGAAGTTGTAGTATTATAAATTCGCCCCCTATGCTGTGACAGAGAGTTTTCACGGTCGGCGCAGCATTGCAGTAGGTTCCTTAAAGTAGTGAAATACTCTCCAAGCTGTACACGCTGAATACGTGTCACTGATATCTGGTGACTTTGAAGATTGTTCAATTCAGCCACTGGAGCATAAGGAAAGTCAGGAGCACTAATCTGCTCGTGTTGTTTCATTGAATATGTAATGGCAAGTTCAGACTGTTCCACCGGTTTCTCAGTGAAAACGTTACTTGCTACCCCATGGAGAGTCACCGTAAGCAACAGAAACAATATTACCTTTACAAATTTTGCCATATTCTCCTGCAAATATAACAGATTCTATTCACGAAAAGTTTATTCAGGTTATCTTTTAATTTATCTTAGGATTAGTAAACAAGTGAATATCATTAGGGAATAGACGTATACTCTATACGGCTCAATTCCAAAATCTGCCCCTCCTTACTCAAATAAAAAGGTATTTACTTCAAATAAAAAGGCCACTCTTTGCAGAGCAGCCTTTTCTATATCGAATAAGAATAACTGTAAAATTATTCAGCTGATTCAGCTTTCGGTTCTTCAGTTGCAGGAGCTTCAACAGCAGCAGGAGCAGCAGTTTCGGCAGCAGCATTCTTCTTAGAACGACGAGTACGTGTAGCTTTCTTAGCAACTTTTTCCTTAGCCATGTTTGCATTATAGTCTACCAACTCAATGAAGCACATTTCTGCATTATCACCCAAACGGTTACCAGTCTTGATAATACGAGTATAACCACCCGGACGATCAGCAATCTTAACTGAGATTTCTTTGAACAGCTCTGTTACTGCAATCTTATCTTGCAAGTTGCTAAATACGACACGGCGAGAATTCGTAGTATCTTCTTTAGACTTAGTAATCAAAGGCTCAACAAACTTCTTCAAAGCTTTTGCCTTTGCAACAGTCGTAGTGATTCTTTTGTGCTTGATCAAAGAGCAAGCCATGTTAGATAACATAGCGCTTCTATGAGAAGCAGTACGACCTAAATGATTGAATTTTTTATTATGTCTCATTTTTTATTCTTTATCTAATTTATATTTAGAAATATCGGTTCCAAACGACAGATTCAGACTTTCCAGCAAATCATCAAGCTCGGTAAGCGATTTCTTTCCGAAGTTTCTGAATTTCAACAGGTCAGTCTTGTTGAACTGTACTAAGTCGCCGAGTGTTTCTACGTCAGCAGCCTTCAAACAATTGAGGGCACGAACTGACAAGTCCATATCAACAAGCTTAGTCTTCAACAACTGACGCATATGCAATACTTCCTCATCAAACTCTTCATTGCCATCAGTATCATTACTTTCAAGCGTGATCTTCTCGTCAGAGAACAACATGAAGTGATAAATCAGAATTTTTGCAGCTTCTTTCAATGCTTCCTTCGGATGTATAGAACCGTCTGTACTAATCTCAAGTACTAGCTTTTCGTAGTCTGTCTTCTGTTCTACACGGAAGTTTTCTACAGAATACTTGACATTACGTATCGGTGTATAAATAGAGTCAATTGGAATTACATTAACATCCGTGCAGTACTCGCGATTTTCATCAGCAGGCACATAACCACGTCCCTTGTTAATTGTAATATCAATTTGCATAGTTGCCTTAGAATCTAAATGACAAATAACTAATTCCGGATTTAACACTTCAAATCCAGTCAAATACTTACCTATGTCACCTGCTTTAAATTCACTGGAATTCTCGACAGTGATGCTCACTTTTTCGCTCTCGAACTCTTCAACTACTTGCTTGAATCTCACTTGTTTCAGATTCAAGATAATGTTGGTAACATCCTCTTTTACTCCAGGTACACTAGAAAATTCATGCTCCACACCATCTATTCTGATAGTAGTGATAGCAAAACCCTCTAATGAAGAAAGAAGGATACGGCGTAATGCATTACCTACAGTAATACCAAAACCCGGTTCCAACGGACGGAATTCGAATTTACCGAATCTGGAGTCCGCCTCCAACATTAATACTTTATCAGGTTTTTGAAATGCTAATATCGCCATGAAATTAATTATTATTTAGAATACAATTCAACGATCAAATGTTCTTTAATGTTCTCAGGAATGTCTGCTCTTTCAGGAATATGCAGCATTTTACCAACCTTTGAAGCTTCATCCCATTCCAACCAAGCATACTTGCTATGATTGAATCCTGCGAGAGAATTAGCAATTACTTCCAAAGATTTAGATCTTTCACGAACACCAATCAATTGTCCTGGTTTTACTGCGTATGAAGGAATGTTTACCACTTCACCATCAACAGTAATGTGCTTGTGACCAACCAACTGACGAGCAGCAGCACGTGTAGGGGCAATACCCAAACGGAATACTACGTTGTCAAGGCGACCTTCCAACAATTGAAGAAGCACCTCACCAGTAATACCTTTAGCAGTAGCTGCTTTTTCAAACAAATTGCGGAATTGTTTTTCTAAAACTCCATAGGTGTATTTTGCTTTCTGCTTTTCACGAAGTTGCACACCATATTCAGAAGTTTTTCTTTTTCTAGAATTTCCATGTTGTCCGGGAGGATAGTTCTTCTTTGACAAAACTTTATCAGCTCCAAAGATTCCTTCACCGAATTTACGGGCGATTCTTGATTTTGGTCCAGTATATCTAGCCATTTCTTTTAAATATTTAATTGTTTATTCATGAACTTAATTTGTTGCAGCCGCGATTACAGAGAGAAATTAATGCAATCCAAAAACAAAATCAAGATCATTGTGTAAGTTAAAGGTAAATTAAACTCTACGTCTTTTCGGAGGACGACAACCGTTATGTGGAAGCGGAGTTACGTCAATAATTTCAGTAACTTCGATACCAGCTCCGTGGATAGTTCTAATAGCAGACTCACGTCCGTTACCTGGACCCTTCACATATGCTTTTACCTTTCTCAGGCCAAGATCGAATGCAACTTTAGCACAATCTTGGGCAGCCATCTGGGCTGCATAAGGAGTGTTCTTCTTTGAACCTCTAAATCCCATTTTACCAGCAGATGACCAAGAGATAATCTGCCCTTCACTATTTGCAAGAGAAACAATAATATTGTTGAAAGATGAATGAACATGCAACTGTCCATTAGCGTCTACTTTCACATTTCTCTTTTTAGCTGCAACTGTTTTTTTTGCCATATCAACAATTATTATTTAGTAGCTTTTTTCTTATTAGCAACGGTTTTCTTTCTACCCTTACGAGTACGTGCATTGTTCTTAGTGCTCTGACCTCTAACCGGCAGACCAATACGGTGACGTACACCACGATAGCAACCAATATCCATTAATCGCTTAATGTTCAATTGGATTTCAGAACGAAGATCACCTTCTACCTTATACTCTGCACCGATAATCTCACGAATCTTAGCAGCCTGATCATCTGTCCAGTCTTTAACCTTCAGATCTTTATCCACACCAGCTTTATCTAAAATTTTTGCTGAACTACTGCGACCTATTCCATATACATAGGTCAACGCAATTTCACCTCTTTTGTTTTGAGGCAAATCTACACCAACTATTCTTATAGCCATATACTAAATTATTTTTTTTGCAAAAATAATAAATTATCCTTGACGTTGTTTATACTTAGGATTTTTCTTGTTAATAACATACAAACGGCCATTACGTCTAACGATCTTACATTCTGGCGTGCGTTTCTTTAATGATGCTCTTACTTTCATATCTAATTTTATTTATATCTAAACACAATTCTTCCTTTCGATAAGTCGTAAGGAGACATTTCGACTCTCACTTTATCTCCCGGCAGGATTTTGATGTAATGCATCCTCATCTTACCCGAAATATGCGCAGTAATCTCATGTCCGTTTTCTAATTCAACACGAAACATTGCATTCGACAATGCTTCAACTATAACTCCATCTTGTTCTATTGCAGATTGCTTTGCCATATTATATTGCTTTATCTCCTAAAACTTCTTCTATGAATTTGAATGAAGACAAAATATCAGCTTCACCAGCTCCTACAGCTACCGTATGCTCAAAGTGTGCAGCACATTTACGATCCCTAGTCCTCACAGTCCATCCGTCACGTTCCATAATCACTTGCCGGTCTCCTAAGGTAATCATAGGTTCTATTGCAATGCAAAGACCTCGCTTCATCAAAGGACCATATCCTCTCTTGCCGTAATTAGGCACTTGGGGATCCTCATGCATATTTTTACCAATGCCATGACCAACAAACTCACGCACTACACCATAAGAATGAGACTCACAATACTGCTGAATAGCATATCCGATATCTCCGATTCTCTTTCCTTGTACTGCATTCTGTATGCCAATATATAACGCTTCTTTAGTTACCTTCAACAAATTACGAATTTCTTCGTCCACCTCTCCTACACAAAAAGTATAAGCAGAATCTCCACAAAAACCGTTCATATATGTCCCACAATCCACAGATACGATATCACCTTCTTTTAGAACAATATCTCCCGGAATTCCATGTACTACCTGCTCATTGACAGAAGTACAAATGGATGCAGGAAACGGCTCCCCGTATTGATTCGGAAATCCTTTAAAAGTTGGAGTTGCTCCATGGTCTCTAATAAACTCTTCAGCAACTTTATCCAACTCACGTGTAGTTACACCAGGCTTCACCACCTTGGCAACCTCTGCAAGAGTCCTACCGACAAGCTGGTTACTCTGACGGAGCAATTCTATTTCATCTTCTGTTTTAAGAAATATCATTTCTATTCTAAAGAATTAATATGCCGCTACACCAGCGCGTCCTTTAATACGACCTGATTTCAACAGACCGTCATAATGTCTCATCAACAAATGACTTTCAACCTGTTGCAGTGTATCAAGAACCACACCTACAAGAATTAACAAAGATGTACCGCCGAAGAATTGAGCAAATCCGGCCTGTACCCCAAATATACCGGCGAATGCAGGCATAATGGCAACTAAAGCCAAGAAGAAAGAACCCGGTAAAGTAATACGAGACATAATATCATCAATATACTCTGCTGTTTTCTTTCCTGGCTTGATACCAGGGATAAAACCATTATTTCTCTTCATATCCTCAGCCATCTGAGTCGGATTGATTGTTATTGCAGTATAGAAATATGTAAATAATATAATCATTACCGCAAAAACAAAATTATACCAGAAACTTGTATGATCTGTAAACGCATGCAAGAAACCGCCTGCATTATTTACATTGTTAGAAAAACCGATAAATGTAATTGGAATAAACATGATTGCCTGAGCAAAAATGATAGGCATTACACCAGCAGCATTCACTTTCAAAGGAATATACTGTCGTGCACCACCATACTGCTTATTACCTACAATTCTCTTTGCATATTGTACAGGAATCTTTCTCACTCCTTGAACCAAAAGAATTGCAGCGCCAATCACTAACAATAAGAATACGACTTCAATTATAAACATAATCAGACCACCACTCTTATTTGCCACTCTGGACACAACTTCTTGTATCAAAGCATCAGGGAAACGAGCGATAATACCAATCAAGATAATAAATGAAATACCATTACCAATACCTTTATCAGTGATTCTTTCACCAAGCCACAAAATAAACATACTACCTGCTGCCAAAATAATGGTAGAGGTAACCATAAACAGAGTCCAATCTAATGAAGCATTTAAGGAAGGGCCAGCCTGCATTTTAAGATTGAGCAAATAAGAAGGGGCCTGAACTAACAATATAGCAATCGTCAGATAACGGGTATATTGATTCATTTTTCTTCTGCCGCTCTCACCTTCGCGTTGCAATTTTTGGAAATACGGCACAGCGATTCCCAACAACTGGATTACGATAGATGCAGAGATATAAGGCATGATTCCTAATGCAAAAATAGAGGCATTAGAAAATGCTCCTCCAGAGAACATATTTAACAAGGCTAAAAGGCCTTCACTTGTTTGTTCGTGTAATTTTGCCAGCATAGCCGGATTAATACCCGGCAACACGACATATGAACCAAAACGGTAAATTGCCACAAACAATATGGTGATGAGGATCCGCTGTCTCAGATCCTCAATCTTCCATATATTCTTTAATGTTTCAATAGCTTTTCTCATTGAATCAGAGTTTTACTACAGTTCCACCAGCAGCCTCGATAGCAGCAGTTGCAGTCTTAGAGAATGCATGAGCCTCTACTTCCAGCTTGTTAGTCAGAGTTCCGTTACCCAATACTTTTACCAACTGATTTGAAGAAATAAATCCTGCTTCAATAAAGTCATTAATACCAACCTTAACCAAGCTCTTAGCTTCAGCAAGTTTCTGGATTGTATCCAGATTGATAGCTTTATATTCTACACGATTAATATTCTTAAAACCAAATTTAGGTACTCGACGTTGAAGAGGCATCTGACCTCCTTCAAAACCAATTTTCTTAGAGTATCCAGATCTTGATTTAGCTCCTTTATGACCTCTTGTAGAAGTACCACCTAAGCCAGAACCGGTACCACGTCCTATTCTTTTTCTTGTCTTAGTAGATCCCTCTGCAGGTTTTAAATTACTTAAGTTCATATTGTAATTCGTTTTATTATTCAACAAATAATTACTTAACAATGGCAACCAAGTGTTTTACTTTATCTACCATTCCAAGAATTGAAGGAGTGCTTTCGTGTTCAACCACGCGGTTCAGTTTACGAAGTCCCAGTGCATCAAGAGTTCTTTTCTGATCAGCTGGAGCACCAATTCTACTTTTAACTTGTTTAATCTTTATAGTTGACATATCTCCTCCTTATCCTCTAAATACTTTTTCAACACTAATACCTCTATTCTGAGCAATCATTCTTGCATCACGCATTTCACTCAAAGCTTCGATTGTAGCTTTAACAAGATTGTGCGGATTTGAAGAACCTTTAGATTTTGCCAAAACGTCAGTAATACCAACACTTTCCAATACAGCACGCATAGCACCACCCGCTACAACACCAGTTCCGTGAGATGCAGGTTTGATGAATACTTCAGCACCACCAAATCTAGCTGATTGTTCGTGAGGAACAGTACCTTTCAATACAGGTACCTTAACCAGATTCTTTTTAGCTGACTCAACACCTTTAGCGATAGCAGCTGTTACTTCACCTGCTTTACCAAGGCCCCAACCAATGATACCTTCTTCGTTACCTACAACAACAATTGCAGAGAAACTAAAAGTTCTACCACCTTTGGTAACTTTAGTAACACGATTAATAGCAACCAATCTATCTTTCAGTTCTATATCGTTAGTTATCTTAACTCTATTATTAACTCCTGCCATAATGATTAAAATTTAAGTCCACCGTTACGAGCAGCATCAGCCACTTCTTTTACTCTCCCATGATACAAGTAACCATTACGGTCGAAAACAACAGTAGTAATACCTGCTTCCTGAGCCTTTTTAGCAATCATTTCACCAACTTTAGCAGCTTGATCTTTTTTAGCGACTTTTTCAGTCATACCCAAAGATGAAGCAGCAACTAATGTTTTACCAGAAAGATCATCGATAATCTGGACATAAATTTGCTTGTTACTTCTAAATACACTCATACGCGGACATTCAGTAGTACCTGAAACTTTATTGCGTACTCTATATTTGATTTTAACTCGTCTTTCTATTTTTGTTGTCATAATAATCTAATTTTATATGAATTACTTAGCGCCGGCTGATTTACCAGACTTTCTACGAATTACTTCGCCAACAAACTTAATACCTTTACCCTTGTATGGTTCAGGTTTACGGAAAGAACGTATTTTAGAGCAAACTTGACCAAGCAACTGTTTGTCACACGATTCCAATATAATAAGAGGATTCTTATTTCTTTCAGATTTAGTTTCAACCTTTACCTCAGCAGGCAACTGAATGAAAATATTGTGTGTATAACCTAAAGCCAGTTCGATAATGTTACCTTGGTTAGAAGCACGATAACCTACACCGACAAGTTCCAACTCTTTTTTGTATCCTTCAGATACGCCCACAACCATGTTATGAACCAAAGAACGATACAAACCGTGGAAAGCATGTTTCTGCTTCGGGTTATCAAGCATTTCTTTATCGTTTTCTGTTAAAGTTACGTGTCCGTCTTCAATGGCAACATTGATAGCAGGATTCACATATTGGCTCATTTCGCCTTTGGGTCCCTTTACGGTAACCACATTATCCTTAAGAGTGACTGTCACTCCAGCTGGGATACTAATGGGTAATTTTCCTATTCTTGACATTGCTAATTCCTCCTAAATTAATATACATAACACAAGACTTCACCACCGATCTTCAGTTCTGCAGCCTCTTTGTTAGTCATTACACCTTTGGAAGTAGATATTATAGCAATACCCAACCCATTAATAACACGCGGCATATCTTTATATCCAGTATACTTACGCATACCCGGAGAAGATACTCTTTCTAACTTTTTGATTGCGTTAACTTTGTTAACAGAATCATATTTCAAGGCAACCTTAATAGTTCCTTGAGGACCATCTTCTACAAACTTATAGTTAAGAATGTAGCCTTTCTCAAAAAGAATCTTAGTGATTTCTTTTTTCAAATTCGAAGCGGGAACTTCAACAACTCTGTGCTTTGCACTAATCGCGTTCCGCAACCTCGTTAAATAATCTGCTATTGGATCAGTCATATAAAAAATAAATTAAATTAATCAGGACTACCCTGACAATATTTAAACAATAATTACCAGCTTGCTTTTTTTACGCCCGGTATCAGTCCATTAGATGCCATTTCACGGAATTGAATTCTCGAAATTCCAAATTGGCGAATATAACCCTTAGGACGGCCAGTCAGTTTGCAACGGTTATGCATACGAATCGGATTAGAATTCTTTGGCAACTCTTGCAACTTTTGTGCAGCTTCAAAAGCATCAGCAGGATCACCTGTTCTTACGATTTGCTTCAAAGCAGCTCTTTTCTCGGCGTATTTGGCTACTAATTTAGCACGCTTTACTTCACGTGCTTTCATTGATTCCTTTGCCATATCTATTAGTCTTTTTTAGCGTTTTTAAAAGGTAAACCGAATTCCTTTAGCAATGCATAACCTTCTTCATCTGTCTCCGCAGAGGTTACAAAGGTAATATTCATTCCGAGAATTCTTGTAATACTATCGATATTTATTTCAGGAAAAATGATTTGTTCCTGAATACCAAGGGTATAGTTACCTTTCCCATCAAACTTACTTTCGATACCTTTAAAGTCACGAATACGAGGAAGAGCTACACGAACGAGTTTCTCCAAGAATTCGTACATTCTTTCACGACGCAAAGTTACCATAACACCAATCGGCATTTTTTTACGTAACTTAAAATTTGCGATATCTTTACGAGAAATGGTAGCTACGGCCTTCTGACCTGTGATAGCTGTCATTTCATTGATTGCTACTTCAATAATCTTCTTATCAGCAACAGCCATACCTAAACCTTGATTGATAACAATCTTTTTAAGTACGGGTACCTGCATTGTTGAAGAATACTGGAACTGTGATTTCAATGCAGGTGCGATACGATCTGCATATTCTTTCTTTAGGCTAGCAGTATTACTCATTACTAAATCTCCTCTCCTGATTTTTTAGAATAACGCACTAGAGTTCCTTCTGAACTCTTTTTTCTCCCAATACGCGTTGCTTTACCAGTTTTTGGATCAACCGGGTTCAAGTTTGAAATGTGGATAGAAGCTTCCTGCTTCACGATACCACCTTGCGGATTCTTTGCATTTGGCTTAGTGCTCTTAGACACCATGTTGATACCTTCAACAAATGCACGTCCTTCTTTAACAAGAACCTTCAATACACGACCAGTTTTGCCCTTATCTTCACCAGCATTTACGTAAACTGTATCGCCTTTTTTAATATGTAATTTACTCATTACTTAAATCTTTTACAAAATTAAAGTACCTCAGGCGCAAGTGACACAACTTTCATGTTTGTAGCACGAAGTTCTCTAGCTACTGGACCGAAAATACGACTTCCTCTAATTTCACCTGCATTATTCAACAACACGCAAGCATTATCATCAAAACGTATATAAGAACCATCAGGACGACGGATTTCTTTCTTCGTACGTACAATCAAAGCCTTTGATACTGCACCTTTTTTAACATCACTAGAAGGGATAACACTCTTCACTGAAACGACAATGACATCCCCCACTGAAGCATAACGACGACCTGTTCCACCCAAAACACGGATGCACAAAGCCTCTTTAGCTCCACTGTTATCACATACTGTAAGTCTGGATTCTACTTGTATCATAATTACTTAGCTCTTTCAATTATTTCTACTAATCTCCATCTTTTAGTCTTGCTCAAAGGACGAGTCTCCATAATGCGTACAGTATCACCGATATTGCATTCATTCTTTTCATCATGAGCATGGTATTTCTTCGTTTTGCTAACGAACTTACCATATATAGGGTGCTTTTCCTTAAATTTAGAAGCAACTGTGATAGTCTTTTCCATCTTGTTGCTCAGCACAACCCCTGTTCTTTCTTTTCTTAAATTTCTTGCTTCCATCAAGCTGATCATTTATTGTTAAGTTCTCTTTGGCGTAATTCTGTTTTCATACGCGCAATAGTCCTGCGTAATTGTTTGATTTGAGCAGGATTTTCCAAAGGAGAAATAGAATGATTAATAACCATTTGGTCATAATTAGCCGTTTCTGCCTCTACTCTTTCTACTAAATCACTAGTAGTCATTTCTTTAATTTCTGCAATTTTCATAACACTTACGCATTTTGATTTTGAATATCATAATCACGTCTTACGACAAACTTCGTTGTAATAGGAAGCTTTTGAGCAGCTAAGCGCAATGCTTCTTTCGCGATTTCGTAAGATACTCCTTCAGCTTCAATAATGATTCTACCTGGAGTCACAGGAGCCACAAATCCCTCTGGAGCACCTTTACCTTTACCCATACGTACATCGGCAGGTTTTCTAGTGATCGGCTTATCCGGGAATATACGGATCCAGATCTGTCCTTGACGTTGCATATATCTTGTCACTGCAATACGAGCAGCTTCAATCTGACGGCCTGTAATCCACTTAGTCTCCAAAGCCTTTATGCCAAAAGAACCAAAGGCCAATTGGTTACCTCTTTGGGCATTACCTTTTTGACGACCTTTCTGTTGTCTTCTGAATTTTGTCTTTTTCGGTTGTAACATAGTTTCCTAAAATTCAAATTCGTTTAGCGATTATTTTTCTTTCTTTTGAAGTTCTTTCCGCCGTTGTTTCCACCATTGTTTCCACGACCACTTTCTTTGCTTTGTGTAAAGTTCGGAGCCAATTCTCTCTTGCCAAATACTTCACCTCTACAAATCCAAACTTTAATACCTAAAAGACCTACTTTAGTCAACGCTTCTGCATGACAGTAGTCGATATCAGCTCTGAAAGTGTGTAACGGAGTTCTTCCTTCTTTATACATTTCAGAACGAGCCATTTCAGCTCCATTCAAACGTCCTGAAATCTGAATTTTGATACCTTCAGCCCCCATACGCATTGTGTTTGCGATAGCCATTTTAATGGCACGGCGATAGGCAATTTTACCTTCTACCTGGCGAGCGATGTTATTAGCAACAATCACAGCGTCCAGTTCCGGTCTTTTCACTTCAAAGATATTAATTTGAATATCTTTGTCGGTAACCTTCTTCAACTCCTCTTTCAACTTATCAACTTCTTGGCCACCTTTACCGATAATAATACCCGGGCGAGCAGTACAAACAGTAATAGTAACGAGCTTCAGCGTACGTTCAATTACGATTCTTGATACACTTGCCTTTGCAAGTCTTGCATTAAGATATTTACGGATTTTGCTATCTTCCAGCAAAGAATCACCGTAATCATTTCCACCATACCAGTTAGAATCCCATCCTCTGATAATTCCTAAACGGTTGCTTATTGGATTAACTTTTTGTCCCATCTACCTTAATTTTGATCTTCGTTATTACTTTTAGCACCAACGAACAATGTTACGTGATTTGAACGTTTGCGAATTCTATATCCTCTACCCTGCGGTGCCGGTCTCATTCTTTTGAGTGTAGCGCCACCATCAACAAAAATTTTAGTTACGAACAATTCGCCGCTTTCTGCCTTACGTTCGTTTTTCTGTTCCCAGTTAGCAATTGCAGAGCGAAGCAATTTTTCTACTCTTGCAGCAGCTTCTTTTGAAGAAAACTTCAAAACACCAAGTGCTCTGTTCACTTCCATACCGCGAATCATATCTGCAACCAGACGCATCTTACGCGGAGAAGTAGGAACATTTTGCAATTTAGCAAAATACATGGTCTTAAGGGCTTCTTTTCTTTTTTCAGCCGATATTTTTTTTCTTGCTCCCATTATATTTATTACTTTATTATTTCAAATAATTCCTATTATCTTTTCTTGTTACCAGCGTGTCCTCTGAATGTACGAGTTGGAGCAAATTCGCCCAACTTGTGTCCTACCATATTCTCGGTAACATAAACAGGAATAAATTTATTTCCATTGTGAACTGCAACAGTATGGCCTACAAAATCAGGCGAAATCATTGAAGCTCTGGCCCAAGTCTTTACTACGACTTTCTTGCCTGATTCATTCATTGCAAGAATTCTCTTTTCAAGCTTTACGTTAATATATGGACCTTTTTTTAATGAACGACTCATAGTTTACTCAATTAATCAGATTACTTTTTTCTTCTCTCAATAATGTACTTAGACGATTGTTTCTTAGGAGCTCTAGTCTTAAGTCCCTTAGCATACAATCCCTTACGAGATCTTGGGTGACCCCCAGAAGCACGTCCTTCACCACCACCCATCGGGTGATCAACCGGGTTCATTACAACACCACGGTTACGAGGACGACGTCCTTGCCAACGAGAACGTCCAGCTTTACCTGAACTTTCCAACCCATGATCTGAGTTACCAACACTACCGATAGTAGCTTTACAAGTACTAAGAATCTGTCTTACTTCACCTGAAGGCAATTTAATCACACAATACTTACCCTCACGAGAAGTCAACTGAGCGAAGTTACCAGCCGATCTAACCAATGCCGCACCCTGCCCCGGACGTAATTCGATATTATGAATTACAGTACCAACCGGGATGTTCTGAAGAGGAAGAGCATTACCAATCTCTGGCGCTGCTGTTTCACCCGACATCAGAGTCGCACCAACTTGCAATCCATTGGGAGCAATAATATATCTTTTTTCCCCGTCAGCATAAAACAACAAAGCGATACGAGCCGAACGATTTGGATCGTATTCAATTGTTTTAACTACTGCCGGAACACCGTCTTTATTTCTCTTGAAATCGACAATTCTAATCACTTTTCTATGACCGCCACCAATGTAACGCATAGTCATCTTACCTTCGCTGTTACGACCGCCAGATGATTTCTTACCATATACAAGAGACTTTTCTGGTACTGATGCAGTAATTTCTTCGAAAGTACCAATAATTTTATGTCTTTGCCCCGGTGTTGTGGGCTTAAATTTACGTACTGCCATTTTTATTAAATATTGCTATAAAAATCAATAGTATCTCCTTCTTTCAATGTCACGATTGCCTTTTTGAAAGCATTCGTACGTCCATTGATGATACCTGCTTTTGTATAACGGCTCTTATTTTTGCCAGCATACTTCACAGTATTCACATCAACTACTGTAACATTATAAAGAGCTTCAACTTCCTTCTTAATTTCCAGTTTGTTAGCATCAGGACGCACAACGAAGCCGAAACGATTCAGCTTATCAGTGATTGTAGTCATTTTCTCTGTTACCAACGGTTTAATAATAATTCCCATTATTTAAGCCTCCTTTTTAAATTAAGATATTGTCAATAGCCTTCAGAGAGTTTTCTGTAAGCACAACAACCCCAGCATTCAATACTCTGTAAGTATTTAATCCTGAGATAGTCTGCACATTAGCACCCTCGATGTTACGAGCTGACAAATATACGTTTTTATTTGCTTCCGGTAAAACTACAAGTAGCTTTTTGTCGGAAACTTTAAGATTTTTTGTCATTGCAACGAAATCTTTTGTCTTAGGAGCTTCAAAAGTGAAATCCTCCACAACAATGATCGCATTGTTTTGCGCTTTATAAGACAAAGCTGACTTACGAGCCAATGTCTTAACTTTTTTATTCAACTTGAAGAAGTAATCTCTTGGTTTCGGACCGAAAACACGAGCACCACCAACAAGAACCGGCGAGTTCATATCACCACGACGAGCTCCGCCACCACCTTTCTGACGACCAATCTTGCGAGTAGAACCGCTGATTTCACTTCTTTCTTTTGATTTATGAGTACCCTGACGCTGATTAGCCATAAATTGTTTTACGTCCAAATAGATAGCGTGGTCGTTGGGCTCAATTCCGAAGATAGATTCGTTTAACGTAACCTTTCTCCCAGTGTCTTCACCTTTAATGTTATATACGTTAACTTCCATTATTTCTCAATTAATACGATTGAACCTTTGCAACCCGGGATAGAACCTTTAATCAAAAGCAGGTTATGATCCGCGATTACTTTTAATACCTGTAAGTTTTGTACAGTGACTCTGTCACCACCAAGTTGTCCACCCATACGCATTCCTTTAAATACTTTAGCAGGGTAAGAACAAGCACCGATAGAACCCGGTTTACGAGCGCGATTGTGCTGGCCGTGAGTAGTCTGACCTACACCACCAAAACCATGTCTTTTTACTACACCTTGAAAACCTTTACCTTTTGAAGTACCAACAACGTCAACAAAGTTAGCGTCATTAAACAACTCAACAGTAACTGTATCACCCAGATTCAATTCTGTTTCAAATTCTTTGAACTCAGCCAAGTGTCTCTTCGGTGTTACCCCAGCTCTTTTGAAGTGACCCATCAACGGTTTAGTTGTATGTTTTTCCTTTTTGTCCTGGAAACCCAACTGAACAGCTGCATAGCCATCTTTCTCTACAGTTTTAACCTGAGTAACAACACAAGGACCTGCTTCGATAACAGTGCATGGAACATTCTTACCATCGGCACTGAAAACGGATGTCATTCCGATTTTTTTTCCTAATAATCCTGGCATTTCACTAATTTTTAATTATCAAACTTTAATTTCTACTTCCACACCACTCGGTAATTCCAACTTCATCAGAGCATCTACTGTCTTAGCCGTTGAGCTATAAATGTCGATCAATCTCTTATAAGAAGATAACTCAAACTGCTCACGAGACTTTTTGTTTACGAAAGTCGAACGGTTCACGGTAAAGATACGCTTATGCGTAGGCAGAGGAATTGGACCGCTAACAATAGCGCCTGTAGCCTTTACAGTTCTTACAATCTTCTCAGCTGACTTGTCAACCAAATTGTGGTCGTAAGATTTTAATTTAATTCTAATTTTCTGACTCATTACAATTTTAAATTAAGATATTTATAATAAGATAAAGCGGCAGACTAAGAGTCATTCGCTAGTCTGCTGCTTTAAATATTTTAGAGTAAATCAGCACGTCCCTTCACTTCTTCCAATACAGCCTTAGCAATAGAAGTAGAAACCTGAGCGTGATGAGAGTAAACCATTGATGAAGTTGCACGACCTGAAGTGATAGTACGCAACGCTGTTACATAACCAAACATTTCAGCCAACGGAACCATTGCCTTCACGATACGAGCACCCGAACGACTAGACTCCATACCTTCTACCTGACCACGCCGCTTATTCAAGTCACCAATAACGTCACCCATGTTTTCTTCCGGGGTCACAACTTCCAGCTTCATGATAGGTTCCATTAGTACAGGACCTGCCTTGGAACAAGCATTCTTATATGCTTGGATAGCACAGATTTCGAAAGACAACTGGTCAGAGTCAACTGGGTGGAATGAACCATCAACCAAAGTTACCTTCAGTGAATCCAACGGATAACCGGCCAATACACCATTTTTCATTGCAGTTGTGAAACCTTTCTGAACTGACGGGATAAATTCCTTAGGAATATTACCACCCTTCACTTCATCGATAAACTGCAACCCACCTTCTTTGAAGTCTTCATCAACCGGACCGATCTTAACAATGATATCAGCAAACTTACCACGTCCACCTGATTGTTTCTTATAAACTTCACGAAGATCAACTGTTTTAGTAATAGCTTCTTTATAGTTAACCTGAGGTTTACCTTGGTTGCATTCTACTTTGAACTCACGTTTCAAACGGTCAATAATAATATCCAAGTGAAGCTCACCCATACCAGAAATAACAGTTTGACCTGTTTGTTCGTCAGTTTTCACTGTAAACGTCGGGTCTTCTTCAGCCAGTTTAGCCAAACCGTTAGACAATTTATCCATGTCTTTCTGAGTCTTAGGTTCTACAGCAATACCAATTACCGGTTCCGGGAAGTCCATAGATTCAAGCACAATCGGAGCAGTTTCATCACACAAAGTATCACCAGTGTGAATGTCTTTAAAACCTACACCAGCACCAATATCCCCAGCACCAATTACCTCAACCGGATTCTGCTTGTTTGAGTGCATCTGAAACAGACGAGAAACACGTTCTTTTTTGCCTGAACGAGAGTTATAGATATAAGAACCAGCCTCAATCTTACCTGAGTATACACGGAAGAAAGTCAAACGCCCTACATACGGGTCGGTGGCGATCTTAAATGCCAAAGCTGAAGTCTTTTCGTCATCACTAGGCTTACGATCTTCTTCAGCACCCGTATCAGGATTTGTACCAATTACGTTTTCCGTATCCAATGGAGAAGGCAAGAAAGCACAGACATAATCAAGCAACGTCTGAACCCCCTTGTTCTTAAATGAAGAGCCGCAAAGCATCGGAACAACAGCCATCTGAACAGTTGCATTACGAAGAGCTCTCAATACTTCTTCTTCAGTAATAGTAGAAGGATCATCGAAATATTTCTCCATCAAAGTATCGTCAAATTCAGCTACTTTTTCAAGCATTTTATCTCTCCATTCGTTAGCTTCATCAACAAGGTCAGCCGGAATTTCTTCTACGCTATAATCAGCACCCATTGTTTCGTCATGCCAATAGATAGCTTTCATTTTAATCAAGTCAACAAGACCTTTGAAAGATTCCTCAGCACCGATAGGTACAACGATGGGACAAGGATTAGCACCCAAAACGTCCTTCATCTGACGCACAACTTCAAAGAAGTCAGCACCGGAACGGTCCATTTTGTTTACGTATGCGATACGTGGTACATTATATTTATCAGCCTGGCGCCATACAGTTTCTGATTGCGGTTCTACACCACCTACTGCACAGTAAGCAGCAACAGCACCATCCAAAATACGCAATGAACGTTCTACCTCTGCGGTAAAGTCAACGTGCCCCGGAGTATCAATCAAGTTGATTTTATAAGTATCACCAGCATACTTCCATCGTGTAGTTGTTGCGGCAGATGTAATAGTAATACCACGTTCTTGTTCCTGTTCCATCCAGTCCATAGTAGCAGCACCGTCATGCACCTCACCAATTTTGTGAGTCAATCCGGTGTAGAACAGGATACGTTCAGAAGTTGTTGTCTTTCCGGCATCGATGTGAGCCATGATACCGATATTACGAGTCAAATGTAAATCTTGCTTAGCCATTTTATATCCTTTACTTTAAGTTTTTAATTGATTGTATCTTAATAGTATTAGAATCTAAAATGAGCAAATGCACGGTTAGCTTCAGCCATTCTATGCATATCTTCTTTACGCTTGTATGCACCACCTTGTTCATTGAAGGCATCCATGATTTCAGCAGCTAACTTATCAGCCATTGATTTACCACCTCTTTTACGAGCAAACAGAATCAAGTTCTTCATTGAGATTGATTCCTTACGGTCCGGACGGATTTCTGTAGGAACTTGGAAAGTAGCACCACCTACACGGCGAGACTTAACTTCCACTTGCGGAGTCACATTATCCAAAGCCTTTTTCCAGATTTCGAGAGCAGATTTTTCTTCATTAGGAAGTTTTACTTTCACTGTTTCCAGAGCGGCATAAAAGATTTCATAAGATGTATTCTTTTTACCATCATACATCAAGTGGTTTACAAACTTAGAAACCTTTTGATCATTAAAAACGGGATCCGGAAGGATAACGCGTTTTTTAGGTTTTGCTTTTCTCATTTGTTTGAAAAATAATGTTTTTGTTCTTGGTTGTTACTTCTTGACTTCTTCAACTCTCCCTCCGGAGAATTTACTCAACCCTTAGCATCTCCAACAAACTAAAACGTAAGTTATTACTTTAATTTTAATTAGATTTTAATCCTTATTTCTTTTTAGCTGGTGCAGCTTGTCCCGGTTTCGGACGTTTAGCTCCGTATTTAGAACGTCTTTGAGTACGGCCAGCAACACCTGCTGTATCAAGTGTACCACGAACGATGTGATAACGTACACCCGGAAGGTCCTTTACACGACCGCCACGTACCAAAACGATTGAGTGTTCCTGCAAGTTGTGTCCTTCTCCCGGAATGTAAGAGTTTACCTCTTTTTGGTTAGTCAAACGTACACGAGCTACTTTACGCATTGCAGAGTTCGGCTTCTTCGGAGTAGTAGTATATACTCTCACGCAAACGCCACGTCTTTGGGGACATGAATCCAAGGCAGGAGATTTACTTTTCTCCACCAGCACTTCGCGTCCTTTTCTTACTAATTGCTGAATTGTAGGCATTTTAATTGTTTTTTGATTTATATTATTGTTATATTAATTTCGTAACTATACATTTTGGGCTGCAAAAATACGAATAATATTTGAATATTCAATGCACTACAACCTTTTTTTATTTTTTAATATTTTTATATCCCCCTCACGCTTCGCCTTTTACACTCGCCAAAGGAGAAATAAGAGACTCATCAGAAATACGGATCGAACCGAATACACGTTCATATTTAGCTATATTGTCTTCCAATGCCCGTAGTAGGCGTTTTGCATGTTCAGGAGCTACAATGATACGAGATTGCACACCAGCTTTCGGTACACCCGGCATCACACGTACAAAATCAAGAATAAACTCAGAACTCGAATGAGTAATAATAGCAAGATTTGCATAAGTTCCCTGTGCAACTTCTTCTTTTAATTCAATCTGTAACTGCCCGTTGTTATTTTGTTCTTCCATGTTTAATATGATTAAAGTTATCCTGCAAAATAACACATTTTTCCTGAGACAGAGATAATACATTCCAATAAAAAAGGAACAAAAAAGGAGCAACTGCCCAATATAGCAACTGCTCCTTCTCATATAGTCAATTGAATTGTATTATTCTACTTCGTTGTAGTCAAGTACTGTTTTCTTATTAGCCAAAATACGATCATATTCTTCTTTTGAACCAACAATAAGTTTCTCAAATTCACGCTGACCTGTACCAGCCGGAATCAAATGACCACAAATCACATTTTCCTTCATACCTTCCAATTTATCAATCTTACCGTTGATAGCAGCCTCATTCAATACTTTCGTTGTTTCCTGGAAAGAAGCAGCTGACATAAAGCTTGAAGTCTGCAAAGCAGCACGTGTTATACCTTGAAGAATCTGAGTAGATGTAGCAGCCACAGCGTCACGAACCTCAACAGGTTTCAAGTCACGACGTTTCAGCATACTGTTCTCATCACGCAACTTACGAGCAGTAACAATCTGTCCCGGTTGTAGGTTTTGAGAATCTCCAGCATCAACCACAACTTTTTTACCCCAAATACGATCGTTTTCTTCCATGAACTCCAACTTGTCAACAACTTGTTGCTCCAAGAAGCGAGTATCACCCGGCTCTTCAATCTGTACCTTACGCATCATCTGACGGACAATAATCTCGAAGTGCTTGTCATTGATCTTCACACCCTGCAAACGATATACATCCTGAACTTCATTTACGATATATTCCTGTACAGCCGTAGGACCTTTAATCGCCAAAATATCCGCCGGTGTAGTGGCACCGTCAGACAATGGAGTACCAGCACGTACATAGTCATTCTCCTGCACCAAGATTTGTTTAGATAATGCAACCAGATACTTCTTAACTTCACCAGTCTTGGAAGTTACGATGATCTCACGGTTACCACGTTTGATCTTACCCATTGTCACCTCACCATCGATTTCAGAAACGACAGCTGGATTCGACGGGTTACGAGCTTCAAACAATTCGGTTACACGAGGAAGACCACCCGTGATATCACCTGCCTTACCAACGGCACGCGGAATCTTCACGATTACTTCACCAGCTTTCACTTTCTGACCGTTTTCAATAATCACGTGACCACCTACCGGTAAGTTATACGTACGGATCAAGTCACCGTCTTCTGTTAAAATATGAGCCGAAGGAACTTTTGTCTTATCCTTAGATTCAATAATAATAATTTCACGAAGGCCTGTTGCTTCATCCGACTCAACCTTATAAGTAACGTTTTCAATTACGCCCTCAAATTCGATCTTACCGGTTGCTTCAGTTATAATAACAGCGTTGAACGGGTCCCATTTAGCAATCAACTTGCCTTTTTCTACCAAATCACCGTCACCAACATACAGTGTTGAACCATAAGGAACATTATGAGTAGAAAGAACGATTCCAGTGTTCACGTCTACGAAACGAACTTCAGCCAAACGACCTACTACCACCTTCGCAGCTTCACCCATTTCATCTACAATATCTACTGTACGCAACTCTTCAAACTCAAGACGTGCATTATTTTTAGCAACAATACTTGCATTAGCTGCAATATTGGCAGCAGTACCACCTGCGTGGAATGTACGCAATGTCAACTGTGTACCCGGCTCACCGATAGACTGAGCAGCAATTACGCCGACAGCTTCACCTTTCTGAACCATACGGCTCGTAGCAAGGTTACGTCCATAACACTTAGCACAAACACCCTTCTTAGCTTCACAAGTCAATACCGAACGAATTTCAACACTCTCGATCGGAGAATCCTGAATCTTTTTGGCAATTTCTTCTGTGATTTCTTCCCCACCAGCAACCAACAGTTCACCGGTAGTAGGATGAATAATATCATGCACGGAAACACGACCTAAGATACGTTCGTACAGAGTTGCAATAACTTCATCGTTATTTTTAAGGTCTGTACAAACCAATCCACGGAGTGTACCGCAGTCTTCTTCTGTAATAATCACATCATGCGATACGTCAACCAGACGACGAGTCAGATAACCGGCATCGGCAGTCTTCAAAGCCGTATCCGCCAAACCTTTACGAGCACCGTGAGTAGAGATAAAGTACTCCAACACAGAAAGCCCTTCTTTAAAGTTCGACAAAATCGGGTTTTCAATAATCTGCCCACCTTCTGCTCCCGCTTTCTGCGGTTTTGCCATCAAACCACGCATACCAGACAACTGACGAATCTGTTCTTTAGAACCACGGGCACCAGAGTCAAGCATCATATATACAGAGTTGAAACCTTGATCATCCGAAGAAATAGTCTTCATCAAGATATTAGACAACTCTGAGTTAACATGCGTCCATATATCAATCACCTGGTTATAACGTTCATTGTTAGTGATGAAACCCATATTATAGTTGTTTACGACTTGCTCAACTTCGTCATAACCTTTCTGTACCAGTGTTTCTTTTTCTTTCGGAATAATAATATCACCTAAGTTGAATGACAGACCACCTTTGAATGCCATCTGGTAACCTAAATTCTTGATTCCATCCAGAAAGTCAGCAGCTTTAGCTACACCACAAACCTTAATTACATCACTAATAATATCACGAAGAGATTTCTTAGAGATAATAGTATTGATATAACCCGCTTCGGGCGGAACGATTTCGTTCACAATCACACGACCTACGGAAGTTTCGCGCATCACGTCTACAATGTTACCATTTTCATCAACGTCTTTCACGATTACCTTCACCGGAGCGTGGATATCTACCTTACCTTCATTATAAGCAATCAACGCTTCTTCCGGTCCGTAGAACGTCAAACCTTCCCCTTTTGCACCAGCACGCAACTTAGTAATGTAGTACAAACCAAGAACCATATCCTGTGCAGGCACAGTAATAGGCGCACCGTTTGCCGGATTCAAGATATTATGTGATTGAAGCATCAACATTTGTGCTTCAAGAATAGCTTCGTTACTCAAAGGCAAGTGAACAGCCATTTGGTCACCATCAAAGTCGGCATTAAATGCCGTACATGCCAAGGGGTGCAACTGGATAGCCTTACCTTCGATCATCTTAGGCTGGAAAGCCTGAATACCCAAACGGTGCAATGTCGGTGCACGGTTCAACAGTACAGGATGTCCTTTCATTACATGCTCCAGAATATCCCAGATCACAGGTTCCTTACGGTCAACAATTTTCTTTGCAGACTTAACAGTCTTAACGATACCACGTTCAATGAGTTTACGAATAATAAACGGCTTGTACAATTCTGCAGCCATTAATTTAGGAATACCGCATTCCCCCATCTTCAATTCCGGGCCAACAACGATTACCGAACGCGCAGAGTAGTCAACACGTTTACCTAACAAGTTCTGACGGAAACGTCCCTGTTTACCTTTCAAACTGTCAGACAAAGATTTCAACGGACGGTTAGCATCTGTCTTCACTGCACTTGACTTACGTGAGTTATCGAACAATGAGTCCACAGATTCCTGAAGCATACGTTTTTCGTTACGTAAAATCACTTCCGGAGCCTTAATTTCGATCAGTCTTTTCAGACGGTTGTTACGAATAATCACACGACGATATAGATCATTCAAGTCCGAGGTAGCGAAACGGCCACCATCCAACGGAACCAACGGTCGAAGCTCAGGCGGGATAACCGGTACAATACGTACAATCATCCATTCCGGCTTGTTACGTCCACGTGATGCACGGAATGATTCTACTACCTGAAGACGTTTCAATGCTTCATTCTTACGCTGCTGTGATGCATCGTTACCAGCACGATGACGAAGTTCGTAAGACAAAGCATCCAGGTCCAAACGAGCCAGCAAATCATAGATAGCTTCAGCACCCATCTTAGCGATGAATTTGTTTGGATCATTATCCTCAAGATATTGATTATCTTTCGGAAGTGTATCAAGAATATCCAGATACTCTTCTTCAGAAAGCAAATCATATTCAGCTACGCCATCTTCAGCTTTCACACCCGGCTGAATAACAACATAACGTTCGTAGTATATAATCGAATCCAACTTCTTCGTCGGTAATCCGAGCAAATAACCGATTTTATTAGGGAGCGAACGGAAATACCAAATGTGAGCCACCGGGACCACCAACTGAATATGTCCCATACGCTCACGACGTACCTTCTTTTCAGTAACTTCCACACCACAACGGTCGCAGACGATACCTTTATAACGGATACGTTTGTATTTACCGCAATGACACTCATAGTCCTTTATAGGACCAAAAATGCGTTCACAAAACAAACCGTCACGTTCGGGTTTGTAAGTACGGTAATTAATGGTTTCAGGCTTCAAAACTTCACCACTCGAATTCTCAAGGATTTCTTCCGGAGAAGCCAGACCAATTGAGATCTTCGAGAAATTACTTTTCGTCTTATTTTCTTTTCTAAAAGCCATACTCTATATAATTGAGATTTGATAATTGAATCATTAGAAATTGAAAAGGTGCGAATGTCAATGAACCTTCATAGGTGCATTGACATCACACATTCTTTCAGTATTTTATTCTAGGTTGATACTCAAGCCTAACCCTCTCAACTCGTGTAACAATACGTTCAAGGATTCCGGAATACCAGGTTGCGGCATCGGTTCACCTTTCACAATTGCTTCATAAGCCTTCGAACGTCCTACTACGTCATCAGACTTAATAGTCAGAATTTCCTGTAGGATATGAGCAGCGCCAAAGCCTTCAAGTGCCCAAACCTCCATTTCTCCGAAACGCTGACCACCGAATTGTGCTTTACCACCAAGAGGTTGCTGAGTAATCAATGAGTACGGGCCAATAGAACGAGCATGCATTTTGTCTTCAACCATGTGCCCTAACTTCAACATATAAGTCACACCTACGGTAGCTGCCTGGTCAAACTGCTCACCTGTACCGCCATCACAAAGATAAGTTTTACAGTAACGAGGCAATCCAGCTTTGTCTGTCCATTCGTCCAAATCTTCCATTGTAGCACCATCGAAAATAGGAGTTGCGAATTTCACGCCCAATGTCTTTCCGGCACGTCCAAGCACAGCTTCAAAAATCTGTCCGATGTTCATACGAGAAGGCACGCCCAACGGATTCAATACGATATCAACCGGAGTACCGTCAGCCAAGAACGGCATATCTTCCTGACGTACAACACGTGACACGATACCCTTGTTACCGTGGCGACCTGCCATTTTATCACCGACACCGATCTTACGTTTCTTAGCAATATATACTTTAGCCATCTGGATAATACCAGCCGGAAGTTCGTCACCGATAGTAATAGCAAACTTCTTACGTTTCAGTTCAGCATCCAGTTCTTTGTATTTCTTGATGAAATTCATCACCAAGTCACGAATCATACCGTTAGCATGTTCATCACTAGTCCAATTACTTAACTGGATAGAAGTAAAATCGAGTGAATCGAAATCAGATGCACTAAACTTAGAGCCTTTAGCGATAACCTCCGCACCCAAATAGTCTTTCACACCTTGAGAAACCTTACCTTCGGTCAAAATCATCAATTTTTTAACCAAGATACGTTTCAAGTCTGCTACCTTTGATTCAAATTCATCATCAATCTTAGGCAACAATGCTTTGTCAGCCAGCTTAGAGCTACGATTTTTGATAACACGTGAGAACAGCTTCTTATCAATTACGACACCTTTCAAAGAAGGAGAAGCTTTCAATGAAGCATCTTTTACATCACCAGCCTTATCACCGAAGATTGCACGAAGCAATTTTTCTTCCGGAGAAGGATCAGATTCACCTTTCGGTGTAATCTTACCAATCATAATATCACCCGGTTCGATACGGGCACCGATTCTTACAATACCGTTTTCATCCAGATCTTTTGTAGCTTCTTCACTTACATTCGGAATGTCAGAAGTCAATTCTTCCATACCACGTTTCGTTTCACGAACTTCCAGAGAATATTCTTCTACGTGTACAGAAGTCAACAAGTCTTCACGTACCACACGTTCATTCAAAACGATAGCATCCTCATAGTTGTAACCCTTCCAAGGCATATAAGCGACTAATAGGTTTTTACCCAATGCCAACTCACCTTTTTCAGTAGAATAACCTTCTGTCAGGATATCGCCTTTCTTCACACGTTGACCTTTGTCACAAATCGGACGCAAGTCAATAGTCATATTCTGGTTGGTTTTACGGAATTTAGGAATTCTATATTCTTTCAAAGCCGGCTCGAAGCTAACAAACTCTTCATCTTCCGTACGGTCGTACAAAATACGAATAGTAGTAGCATCCACGAAATCAACGACACCATCACCTTCAGCAGTGATTTGTGTACGAGAGTCTCTGACCAACTGGCGTTCGATACCTGTACCAACAATCGGCGCCTCACTTCTCAAAAGAGGAACTGCCTGACGCATCATGTTTGATCCCATCAACGCACGGTTAGCATCGTCATGTTCCAGGAACGGAATCAATGAAGCTGCAATTGATGCAATCTGTTGGGGAGAAACGTCCATAAGATCTACCTCCGCTGGTTCGACAACCGGGAAATCAGCATCCTGACGAGATTTTACTTTATTACGCACAAATGTACCATCATCATTCAATGGAGCATTACCCTGTGCAATAATTTTTTCTTCTTCTTCCTCAGCAGTCAGATAAATCAGGCCATTATCAGATAGGTCCACTTTTCCGTTTTCTACCTTGCGGTACGGAGTTTCAATGAATCCTAACTCGTTAATCTTAGCAAACACACACAATGAAGAAATCAAACCGATATTCGGACCTTCAGGAGTCTCAATCGGACAAAGACGACCATAATGCGTGTAGTGAACGTCACGAACCTCAAATCCGGCGCGTTCACGAGAAAGACCACCAGGTCCCAATGCAGACATACGGCGCTTATGTGTAATTTCAGCCAACGGGTTTGTCTGGTCCATGAACTGAGACAACGCATTCGTTCCGAAAAATGAATTGATAACAGAAGAAATGGTCTTAGCATTAATCAAATCAATCGGAGTAAACACTTCATTGTCACGAACATTCATACGTTCACGAATCGTACGGGACATACGAGCCAGACCAACGGCAAACTGATTAGAAAGCTGTTCACCTACTGTACGTACACGACGATTGCTCAAGTGGTCAATATCATCCACATCTGCCTTTGAGTTAATTAACTCAATCAGATATTTAATGATTTCAATAATATCTTCCTTCGTGAGGACACGTACGTCCATATCAGTCGTCAGATTCAATTTTTTGTTGATTCTATAACGCCCCACATCACCAAGGTCATATCGTTTTTCCGAGAAGAAGAGGTTGTTAATAACTTCACGTGCACTTGCGTCATCAGCCGGATCAGCATTACGCAACTGACGGTAGATATACAACACAGCCTCCTTTTCCGAGTTACTCGGATCCTTCTGCAACGTATTATATATGATAGAGAAATCGGACTGGTTCGGTTCATCCTTATGCAAAAGGATGTTCTGAACTCCCGATTCCAGAATTTCATCTATATGCTCCTCTTCCAGTACGGTTTCACGATCGATAATAACTTCGTTACGTTCGATAGAAACCACCTCACCGGTATCTTCATCAACGAAATCTTCAATCCATGTTTTCAAGACACGTGCAGCCAGTTTACGGCCCAGCACTTTCTTCAGATTTGTCTTGTTAACCTTCACATCTTCTGCAAGGTTGAAAATCTCAAGAATATCTTTGTCGTTCTCGAAGCCGATCGCACGCAACAGAGTAGTTACCGGCAATTTCTTCTTACGGTCAATGTATGCGTACATCACGTTATTGATGTCAGTAGCAAACTCAATCCACGAACCTTTAAACGGAATAATACGAGCCGAATAAAGTTTCGTACCATTGGCATGCACACTCTGACCGAAGAATACACCCGGAGAACGGTGAAGCTGTGACACAACTACACGTTCGGCACCATTAATGACGAAAGTAGCCTTATCAGTCATATAAGGAATCGGGCCGAGGAATACGTCCTGAATCACTGTATCAAAATCCTCGTGATCGGGATCCGTACAGTATAGCTTAAGTTTCGCTTTTAAAGGAACACTATAAGTAAGCCCACGCTCTATACAATCATCAATGGTATAGCGCGGCGGATCAATATAATAGTCCAAAAACTCAAGAACAAAATTGTTTCTTGTATCGGCAATAGGGAAGTTTTCAGCAAATACTTTATACAAACCCTCATTCTTGCGCTTTTCAGGTGGGGTATCTAATTGTAGAAAGTCTTGGAATGACTTCAATTGTACTTCCAGGAAATCCGGGTATTCAAGCGGATTCTTAGTCGAAGCAAAATTAACTCTTTGATTTACAGTATTTGAAGACATCTGTCAATGAATTTGGAGAACTTAATTTGAAATATATACACAAAAAGGTTAAGAATCCTCTTGCGAAGGATTCCTAACCGAATTACCTGATTACCAGGCCAATGTTATTTAAGTTCAACTTCAGCTCCAGCTTCTTCCAATGTTTTCTTCAATGATTCTGCTTCGTCTTTAGCCAAACCTTCTTTTACTGTGCTAGGAGCACCGTCTACCAAGTCTTTAGCTTCTTTCAAACCAAGACCACAAGCTTCCTTAACAGCCTTAACTACCTGAAGTTTAGCTGCACCAGCGCTCTTCAATACTACGTCGAAAGAAGTTTTTTCTTCTGCGGCAGCAGCACCAGCTGCAGGACCAGCAGCAACAGCAACAGCTGCAGCAGCAGGTTCAATACCGTATTCTTCTTTAAGGATAGTTGCAAGTTCATTAACTTCTTTTACTGTCAAGTTAACTAGTTGTTCTGCAAAAGCTTTCAAATCTGCCATTTTTTGTATGATTTTAATTGTTTAAATACTTTGTTGATTTTTGAAAATTATTCGGGTCTCTCACCAAGAGTTTTGAGAACTCCGTGAAGGGTGTTACCACCTGATTGAAGAGCAGAAATAACATTCTTCGCCGGAGATTGCAACAATGCAACGATGTCAGCGATAACTTCATTCTTACTCTTGATTGCAACGAGAGCATCCAATTGGTCTGCACCAACGTAGAAGCTTTCTTCTGCATATGCAGCTTTCAGTCCGGGAATACCGTCTTTCGCTTTATCCTTGATCAGTTTAGCCGGAACGTTTGCAGTGTTGCAAAACATAATAGCAGTAGTACCTTTCAAAGAATCGTAAAGAGGAGAAAAGTCTTCTTCCAAGCTTTCAAGTGCTTTGTGAAGCAATGTGTTCTTAACCACCATCAATTTGATGCCTGATTTAAAACAATCTCTTCTCAATGCGCTAGTAGCAGCAGCGTTCATAGCTGTAACGTCTACCAAATAGAAGTGACCATATTCCTTTACCGTAGCAGCAATTTGCTCTATAATCGAATTTTTATCTTCCTTTCTCATTATTTCTCTGTTTTATTAGATTTCTTCCACTGATTTCGGGTCGATCTTGATACCCGCACTCATTGTACTAGAAAGATAAATACTCTTAATATATGTACCCTTTGCTGCGGTCGGTTTCAGTTTGATCAATGTAGAGATGAACTCTTTCGCGTTGTCGCGAATCTGATCAGCACTGAATGATACTTTACCGATAGAAGTATGAACGATACCGCTCTTATCAACTTTAAAGTCAATCTTACCTTGTTTTACTTCTTTTACAGCTTTAGCAACATCCATAGTTACGGTACCACTTTTAGGATTCGGCATCAATCCACGAGGACCGAGTACACGACCGAGTGCACCAATTTTACCCATGATAGATGGCATAGTGATTATCACATCGATATCAGTCCATCCACCTTTGATCTTTTCAATATATTCGTCAAGACCAACATAGTCAGCGCCAGCTTCTTTCGCAGCAGCTTCAGCATCCGGTGTACAGAGTACCAACACACGTACTTGTTTACCAGTACCATGAGGAAGTGAAACAACACCTCTCACCATCTGGTTAGCTTTACGTGGGTCAACACCTAAACGTACATCTATATCCAGTGAAGCATCAAACTTGGAAAAAGTGATTTCTTTTACCAAAGATGCAGCTTCTTTTAGTGAGTATGCTTTCCCTGCTTCAATCTTTTCTGCAGCTAACTTTTGATTTTTTGTCAGTTTACCCATTACAATTGAAGTTTATTAGTTATTAACCGGGAACTCCCCTTTTACAGCGATACCCATACTTCTAGCTGTACCTGCAACCATTCTCATGGCAGCTTCCACAGTAAAACAGTTTAAGTCCACCATTTTGTCCTGAGCAATCGTACGAATTTGTTCCCAAGTAAGCTCGGCAACTTTCTTACGGTTAGGCTCAGCAGAACCACTCTTTACCTTAGCTACTTCAAGTAATTGAATAGCAACGGGAGGAGTCTTGATTACAAAATCGAAAGACTTATCTGCGTAGTAAGTAATGATAACAGGCAAAATCTTACCTGCTTTGTCTTGGGTTCTGGCATTGAATTGCTTGCAAAATTCCATGATATTGATACCCTTAGAACCTAGAGCAGGTCCAACTGGGGGTGATGGATTTGCAGCGCCTCCTTTAATCTGTAATTTGATTAGTCCAGCAACTTCTTTAGCCATTTTTTTATTGATTTATATATAAACATTAAACGAAGAACAACAACAGCGTAACAATTCCGCGTTATTCTTTTTCCACTTGCATAAAGCCCAATTCAAGCGGTGTTTTTCGCCCGAATATCTTCACCATGACCTTCAGTTTCTTCTTTTCACTATTCACTTCTTCAATGATACCACTGAATCCGCTAAAAGGACCAAAAGTAACTTTTACAGTTTCACCCACTACGTACGGAATATTGAGTTCTTCACCCGTTTCCTGCAGTTCGTCCACTGTACCAAGTATACGATTCACTTCTGATTGTCTGAGAGGTACCGGTTTCTCGGAACCACCCAAAAAGCCTATCACATTCGGAGTATTACGCAGGTGATGAGCGACCTCACCAACCAGAGCAGCCTCCACTAAAACGTAACCAGGAAGATAACTTCTTTCCTTCACAATCTTTTTACCATTGCGAACCTGGTAAACCTTTTCAGTAGGAATCAATACCTGAGATACATATTCACCAAGGTCGCTGTTTTTAAGATCAGCTTCAAGATATTCCTTTACCTTAGCTTCTTTTCCGCTAATAGCACGCAGAACGTACCATTTCTTTTCAATCTCAGCCATTTTCAATTCCTGTTTTTAATGTGGATAAACAATTTTTTCCATGAAGTTTTGGAAACAGACATCCATACCCCATACTACCAATGCAATAAGCAGGGAAGCATATAAAACAACTACTGCACTGTTAGCAAGTTCGGAATACGTAGGCCACGATACTTTATGAACAAGTTCGTCGTAAGATTCTTTAATATAAGCTATTACCTTTTTCATTTCAATAATATTAGCACGGGAGGAGAGGCTCGAACTCCCGACACCCGGTTTTGGAGACCGGTGCTCTACCAACTGAGCTACTCCCGTTTGTACATAATCAGTTCCCGATTTACACCGAGAACTGATTAATTATTGTGTATTAGTCGATGATTTCAGTAATCTGACCAGCACCTACCGTACGTCCACCTTCGCGGATAGCGAAACGAAGACCCGGGTTCAATGCTACTGGGTAGATCAACTCAACTGTAATAGTTACGTTATCACCCGGCATTACCATTTCTGTTCCTTCCGGCAAAGTGATTTCACCTGTACAGTCCATAGTACGCAGATAGAATTGAGGACGGTATTTGTTGTGGAACGGAGTGTGACGACCACCTTCTTCTTTCTTCAGGATATAAACCTCAGCTTTGAATTTAGAGTGCGGCTTAATCTGTCCCGGTTTACAAAGAACCATACCACGTTTGATTTCGTTCTTGTCAACACCACGGAGCAACAAACCTACGTTGTCACCAGCTTCACCTTGATCCAACAGTTTACGGAACATTTCAACACCAGTTACAACTGATTTCTTATCTTCGCCCAAACCAAGGATTTCAACTTCATCACCTACGTGGATAATACCTGATTCGATACGACCTGTAGCAACAGTACCACGACCTGTGATAGAGAACACGTCTTCAACCGGCATCAAGAATGGTTTATCAACATCGCGCGGAGGCAGTGGGATCCAAGTATCAACTGCATCCATCAGTTCCATAACTTTATTTTCCCATTTTTCTACACCGTTCAATGCGCCAAGAGCAGAACCCTGGATGATAGGAGTATTGTCACCATCAAAATCATAGAAAGAAAGAAGTTCTCTCATTTCCATTTCAACGAGTTCCAACATTTCAGCATCGTCTACCATATCGCACTTATTCAAGAATACAACCAGACGAGGAACGTTTACCTGACGAGCCAACAAGATATGTTCGCGAGTCTGAGGCATCGGACCATCAGTTGCAGCACAAACGATGATAGCACCATCCATCTGAGCAGCACCAGTTACCATGTTCTTTACGTAGTCGGCGTGTCCCGGACAGTCAACGTGTGCGTAGTGACGGTTAGCTGTTTCATACTCAACGTGTGAAGTATTGATAGTAATACCTCTTTCTTTTTCTTCAGGAGCGTTGTCGATAGAATCGAAAGAACGCAATTCAGAAAGACCTTTCTTAGCCAACACAGTAGTGATAGCAGCTGTCAACGTTGTCTTACCGTGGTCTACGTGACCGATTGTACCAATGTTTACGTGCGGTTTGGTACGTTCAAATTTCTCTTTAGCCATAGCTTTACTTGTTATTTATTTGATTAATAATCAGCATTTACATCTTATGAGCTGTTACCGGGATTTGAACCCGGGACCTCTTCCTTACCAAGGAAGTGCTCTACCACTGAGCTATAACAGCAAGAAAAAAGAGCGGAAGACGGGGCTCAAACCCGCGACCCTCAGCTTGGAAGGCTAATGCTCTATCAACTGAGCTACTTCCGCATTCTTGCCAAAGTTGTCACTCTGATTGTGGGCAAAGATGGATTCGAACCACCGAAGGCGTAAGCCAGCAGATTTACAGTCTGCCCCATTTGGCCACTCTGGTATTTGCCCTAATAATTTTCTCACTACGCAAAGAACGAGCTTCCGTCTATCTTTCTAAAAGAATTAACCTTCTCATCCTTGAGCCTCTTGTCGGATTCGAACCAACGACCCCGAGATTACAAATCACGTGCTCTGGCCAACTGAGCTAAAGAGGCATTCTAGCTAAAAAATGCAACCGCCACGTTCTAACACGAGCGAAACGGCTGCAAATTTAGTTATTTATTTCTTTCCCGCAAAATATTTGCGATTTTTTTATTTGCTACGTTGTTTTTCCTTGTATTTAACCAGTTGCTTTTCGAGCGCTTCCACATCTAAATCAATTGCTTCCTCAAATGTATCACACACTTTACTTGCATAAAACTCCCCGTTAGGAATAAGTATTTTTATGCCTGCTTCTTTATTTGCAGCAACTTCCGGCTTAACTACCTTTAATGACACCTCTACTTTCTTTATATCTTCGTAATACTTTTCCAACTTAGACACTTTCTTTTGAATAAATGCCTGCAATTGCTCTGACGCATCAAAGTGAATTGATTGAATTCTTACATCCATACTTACCTCCTTGTTTTTAAGCTCTTGGATGAGCTTGTTTATACACTTTTTTAAGTTCTTCAAATGTGGCATGCGTATAGATCTCGGTAGTTGCAATACTCTCGTGACCTAAAAGTTCTTTTACTGCACCCAACTCCGCATCATTGTTCAGCATCGTGGTAGCAAAAGTATGCCTCAACACGTGAGGACTCCTTTTTTTCAGC
Source organism: Bacteroides caccae (assembly GCF_002222615.2). NCBI lineage: Bacteria > Pseudomonadati > Bacteroidota > Bacteroidia > Bacteroidales > Bacteroidaceae > Bacteroides > Bacteroides caccae. Next base: position 420,868 of record NZ_CP022412.2, read on the forward strand.
GTAACCACCTTTGACAGGTTCCGTTTCACTAAATTATAGACTAGATTCTTATAAAGTCGTTCGCCATTCTCTCTAACAAAAAAAGCTTCCGACCTTTCCGGAATCATTTCGTTTCTTATGTTAATATATCCAAGCATCAACTCACGCAGTTCATCACCGAACGGTATCAGCCGTTGCTTGTTCCTTTTCCCGGTTACTTTCAAAAGAGAAGCAGAAAAATCCACATCCTTGTCATCCAATCCTATCAATTCCGAAAGCCTTATGCCCGTAGCATAAAATACTTCAATAATCAATCGATCCCGATAACCTTTAAACCCTTCACCAAAATCCGTTTCATCCAGCAGCTTGTTCATTTCGCTTTCTTTCAAGAAAACAGGTAGCGGCTTTTTATTTTTAGGTCCTGTTATTTTACATAACGGATCCTTAGTCACCTCCCCCTGCCTTAAAAGATATTTATAGAACGACCGGAGCGAACTCAGTTTACGATTTACAGAAGTCGAAGTGTATCCCCTATCCATTAATGAAACAATCCATTCACGAATCAGTTCAGCTTCCACCTCCAACGGATTAAATCTTCCATACTCTTCCTGAGCAAACTCCTGTAGTTGCTTTATATCCTCACTATACGCCAGAACGGTTTTTTCAGAGTAATTCCGCTCATACCGGAGATAATCAAGAAAAGATTTTATTAACATAATATCGCTACATCTAAAATCGTGCAACGAATGTATGAAAAGAATTCAATAATTCAAAGGAAATTACGAATTATTAATCTTCTACTTGCTGAAGTTGTTGTACGTAAACTGCACGTTCTTTCTTAAGTCTTTTAGTTACAGACGGTTTATCAAACTGCTGTCTTCTTCTTAATTCTTTAACGATGCCAGTTTTTTCGAATTTTCTCTTAAACTTCTTCAGCGATTTTTCAATGTTTTCGCCTTCTTTTACAGGTACTACAATCATTTTGTTACTATTAATATGTTATTGGTTAAAAAATTCCGCAGTCAAATTGCGCCGCAAAATTACACATACTTTCTTTATTCACAAAACTTTCGGCAAATATTTCTCAAAAACTATTCATAAACAACTCATTAACCGTAAAAAGTTACTACCTTTGAATCTGTTATATGTCTATTAATAATATAAAATGGTATGAGACAGAGTATAAAAGAACGAATGCATGCATTACGAATGACATTCCCCCCCAATTACATTAAAGCGTTTATCATCCCCAGCACCGATCCGCATTTGAGCGAGTACGTAGCTCCGCACTGGATGTCACGTGAATGGATTTCCGGTTTCACGGGTTCGGCAGGAACCGTTGTCGTCTTAATGAACGAAGCCGGACTATGGACCGATTCCCGTTATTTTCTACAAGCCGCCAAAGAATTGGAGGGTAGCGGTATTACTTTATATAAGGAAATGCTACCGGAAACTCCCAGTATTACAAAATATCTCAGCCAGAAGTTAAAGCCCGGTGAATCGGTAAGTATCGATGGCAAGATGTTCTCCGTACAACAAGTTGAGCAAATGAAAGAAGAACTTGCAGCATACAGTTTGCAGGTTGACTTATTCGGTGATCCGCTGAAAAGGATTTGGAAAGACCGGCCTTCTATACCTAATTCTCCGGCCTTCGTCTATGATATTGAATATGCCGGCAAAAGTTGTGAAGAAAAAGTTGCCGCTATTCGTGCCGAATTAACAAAGAAAGGAGCGTATGCCTTATTCTTATCTGCCCTGGACGAAATAGCATGGACTCTCAATTTGAGAGGGAACGACGTGCATTGTAATCCGGTAGTAGTCAGCTATCTGTTAATCACGCAAGATGACGTGATTTACTTCATCTCACCGGAAAAGGTTACAAAAGAAGTGAACGAGTATTTAAAAGAACAGCATGTCAAGTTGAAAAACTACGATGAAGTAGAAACTTACTTGAATACTTTTACAGGCAGAAATATCCTTATTGATCCCAAGAAAACAAACTTTGCCATATATTCTGCAATTAATCCGAAATGCAACATTATACGTGGTGAATCTCCTGTAGCTCTATTAAAGGCTATTCGAAACGAACAAGAAATTGCAGGTATTCATGCAGCTATGCAGCGGGATGGCGTTGCGCTCGTCAAATTCCTCAAATGGTTGGAAGAAGCAGTGCCTTCCGGCAAAGAGACAGAACTAAGCGTAGACAGGAAATTACATGAATTCAGAGCAGCCCAGCCCCTTTATATGGGAGAGAGTTTCGACACTATTGCCGGATATAAGGAACACGGAGCTATTGTGCATTACTCCGCAACTCCGGAAAGTGACGTTCCTCTTCAACCCAAAGGTTTTCTTCTTTTAGATTCGGGAGCCCAGTATCTGGACGGGACTACCGACATTACCCGCACGATCGCATTAGGTGAACTAACTGAAGAAGAAAAAACGGATTATACTTTGATATTAAAGGGGCATATTGCATTGGCTATGGCTAAGTTCCCAGTCGGAACCCGGGGCGCCCAACTTGATGTTCTCGCCCGTATGCCGATCTGGAAATATGGAATGAACTTCCTTCATGGTACAGGCCATGGTGTCGGGCATTTCCTCAGCGTGCATGAAGGACCGCAAAGTATCCGCATGAACGAGAACCCTGTCGTATTACAACCCGGCATGGTTACTTCCAACGAACCGGGAGTTTATAAAGCCGGCAGTCATGGCATCCGCACCGAGAACCTGACGCTTGTCTGCAAAGACAAAGAAGGTATGTTCGGAGATTATCTCAAGTTTGAGACGATTACTTTATGTCCTATTTGTAAAAAGGGAATAGTCAAGGAAATGCTGACAAATGAAGAAATTGAATGGTTAAACAATTATCATCAGATTGTCTACGAAAAGCTGTCACCGAATCTTAACGAAGAAGAAAAAGTTTGGTTACAGGAAGCGACTGCTTCTATTTAAGCCAACCTTGCTTAACACCCGGATGTCATACAACATAGGGCAGCATTAAATTAAAAATTTTATTAGGAACAAATACTTTATGGCTTTAATAAAATCTGTACGCGGCTTTACTCCCGAAATCGGAGAAAACTGCTTCCTCGCAGACAACGCAACTATTATAGGAGATGTAAAAATAGGAAATGATTGCAGTATATGGTTTAGCACCGTATTGCGCGGTGACGTCAATTCTATACGTATAGGCAATGGAGTTAACATCCAGGATGGAAGTGTTTTGCATACATTATATCAAAAATCAGTTATCGAAATCGGCGACCATGTTTCCGTGGGGCATAATGTAACCATACACGGAGCGACTATCAAAGATTATGCTTTAGTCGGAATGGGATCGACCATACTAGACCATGCTATAGTCGGTGAAGGAGCAATTGTAGCTGCCGGTTCTTTAGTCCTAAGTAATACAGTAATCGAGCCTGGAAGTATTTGGGGTGGAGTACCTGCCAAATTTATAAAGAAGGTAGACCCGGAACAAGCCAAAGAATTAAACCAGAAGATTGCTCACAATTATCTGATGTATTCGCAATGGTATAAAGAATGATTTTTAGTAAAATCGGAAACAAAGCTTCACTCCTTCTTACACTTAAAACATAAGAGTAAGAAGGAGTTTTTCTTGTATTACCCGAATCAATCATCATTGACTTCCAAAGTCCATATTCATCTTATTTAACCCTCTGATAATTGGAATATTACGAAATATCCGTAGATTTGTAAAAGATTAAATCGAGGCAGTGAATCAACAAACATTCACCTATTATGAAAATAAGACTACTACTTACAATTCTCTTACCGACAGCAACAATAGCTGCCAATACCCAAATCATGGAAAGAACGTTTTTAAAGAAAGTACTTACCAAGTTAGAAAAGATTGAATCTGCGACATATTACGTCACTGACGAAAGCCGGCAACCTGATGATTCCACCACATTATTCAGTAGCAAAGAGTTTGAGCTTATCGCAATAGAATCTTGGAGCCGCCAAGTATCTTCTATTCGAAATTACGCAAACCGGAAGAAGTTAAATGATACTATTCTAAACGCAGCCAATGAAGTAATCAAACAATATCAGACAAGCGGTGCCACACCTTACTTTTTCATTGTAGATCAAGAAGGAATCAGAAGTTATAGTAAAGAGAATACCGATAAAGAAATAATCCATACAATAAAAGAACTACTATGAGCAGACTATTTACCTTCCTTTGCCTGTCTTTGTTATTCAATCTAGCACAGGCACAATTACCGACCCCCGAGTATAAAAAAGGACAAGCCATCCTGAGTGGGACAATCGCCAACTACAATCCGGACGACAATCTGATATTCAAGATCGGTGCTCCCAATATCGTAATGGGAACAGCCGAGACACTTTATCCGACTGTTGAAGCAGATGGAAGTTTCACGATTAATATTCCTCTCTACCATAGTGCTCAAGTACGGATGATAATAGGAAATGCAGATTTAGTCATTCTGTTAAGTCCCGAAAAAGAGACCAATGTAACTATCAATCTAAGCAATCTGCCAGGAAAACAATTTGTATATAGTGGTCAGTATGCTACCATTAACAATGAATGGTGTCAGCCGGAACTGATAACAAAGATACCTCCTGTTTATAGAGATGGCGACTTATTGGATTCTATTGCAGGCATCAGTGCCAACGAGTTCAAGGAACGCTGCATCAACCAATACAAACAGTACATAGCGCACAACAACACACAGTCGCAATTCAGCGAAGACACTCGTACACTAGCCAATCTTTCATGCGCATTTGATTGTCTGGAAAACCTGCAAGCTACCCACTATTGTCTGCAAACAGCTTATCAGAAGAAAGAAAACATTACGCGAGAACAAGCTTTTGCAGCTTTCCTCGATATACATTTACCTGATGATTTTCACAACTACCTGAAAGATTTTCCTGTCAATCACCCTTTGGCACTTTATTGTTATAATTACCGTAATGTAGTCACAAACTTCTTATATGATACACACTATGACCCACTCTCTATGGAAAAATATCTATTGGAAAACGCACCGCTCACAAAAGAGGAGCAGACACTCATTCATCAATATGAAGCAGCTTTTAAAGCAGGAGTAATCTTCCGGCGGCAAAACGATTTGATGACACTCATCCGCAAATATACTAAAGAGAGAGACGACTGTAACTGGAAAATATTTTCCGAAGCCAAAAAACGTCTGGGGCATATCCTGCAAGACAGCACCTGTTTGCCGGTTGACTACATACGCGCAATCTATATGCGCTCCAGCCTTTACAACCTACAACCGTTGACCTCCCGGCAGGAAATCATGGCTTCGGAAATTACAAATCCTATATTCATAGGCATCATTCAAGACATGAACCGTCAGATGCAACCCCGGAAGAAGGCAACAACAAAGAAATATACCATCTGCGAAGCGTCACAAGTGGCAGAAGAAGAACTGCTGGATGCACTCATTGCACGTCATAAAGGCAAAGTACAGTTTATCGATTTCTGGGCTACCTGGTGTGGCGGTTGCCGGCAGATTATCAAAGAATATGAGCCGCTAAAGAAAGATATAAGTGAAGACAAAGTAGCTTTCATTTACCTCACCGGCCCCAGTTCGATAAAGAAGACATGGGAAATACTCATAGAAGATATCGCAGGCGAACATTACTGGCTGGACAAAGAGCAATGGGAATATCTTTGGACACATTTTCAAATGACAGGGTTACCGATGTATCTGCTAATAGACAAGCAAGGGAATATAGTGAAACGATTTACTCACATTACCACCAAAGAATTAAAAGATTTACTGGAACAAGAAATCAATAAGATATAAGTCCGTACAAATACTAATAAAAGAGAATTGTTTTTCAGGGCAGGATTTCGGAATATGAAATCCCCTTTAAGAAGAGAGAAGTCCCCTTATTTTAGATTGACCCATTACAGAGAACTAAAATTAGGGGACTTTTATAATTAGAAATTAATCATGTGCATAATCTTCTCCGTAGCTCCGGCGTTGCTTGTCACATAATACCCCGCATTTGTACCGGTTTCACGCAAGAATACCTCATCAGTCCGGAAACGATCCAGCAAAGTTTTCAGTTCATCATAATCTTTGATAGAATAGGCTCCTTTTGCTTCCAGCAATTGAACAGCTTCCATAAATTTCTGGTATTTAGGTCCGAAAATCACAGGAATACCATACACGGCTGCCTCCAAAGTGTTGTGAATACCAACCCCGAAACCACCCCCGATATAAGCTATTTCTCCATAACGATAAATAGAAGAAAGCAATCCGAAACAATCAATAATGAGACAGTCAGCTTTCAATACATTCTTTTCGTCGGCACGGGTATAACGCACGTAAGGACGTTTCAGTTTGCTGATAATCTCTACCAGGTGATTTTCATCAATTACATGGGGAGCTATAATCAGCTTCATTTCCGGGTGATTGTTGAAATACTCAAGGAATAAATCTTCATCCGGTCCCCAAGAGCTTCCCGCCACAAAAGTAAAGGTATTGTCTCCTTTGAACAGTTTCACTAACGGAAGATCTTTGGCTTCCTCGCGAATCTGCAATACCCGGTCAAAACGGGTATCACCCACTACCGTCACACGGTTAATACCTATCTTTGACAAATAACGTTTGGAAGTCTCATTCTGCACAAACAGGTGGTCGAAATCCTTCAACACATTCCGATATGTCCCTCCATACCATTTAAAGAAGATCTGATCGCGGCGGAAAATAGAAGACACACTATACACCGGAATACGGCGTTTATGCAGTTCGTCCAGATAATTTTTCCAAAACTCGTACTTGATAAAGAATGCCATGCAAGGGTTTGCGATATCCAGGAACTTCTTCACATTCCGCGGTTTGTCAAACGGCAGATAGCAGACAATATCCGCTCCCCGGTAGTGCTTGCGCACTTCATAACCGGACGGAGAGAAAAAAGTAAGCAATATCTTATAATTCGGATATTTTTCCCGAATCATTTCTATCAAGGGACGTCCCTGCTCGAACTCACCAAGCGAAGCGGCATGGAACCAGATATACTGCTCCCCTTTCTCCACCTGTTGGCGTAGAAGTTCATATACCACCCAATGCCCTTTCATCATCTTCCGGGGCTTGCGGCTAAACGGAGCAGCCAAATGGACGAAAAAGTCATAAATGACTATTGCCAGGTTGTAAAGCATAGTACTATGTATGTCGATTACTTCAAAACCTCTACCGCCCGTTTCATACGAGCCACAGTCTCTTCCTTACCCAATACCCAGGAAATGTCGAACATGTGCGGGCCTTTGCCTTCGCCTACCAGAGTCAGACGGAAAGCATTCATGATATTACCTGTATGATAACCTTTTTCCGCAATCCAGTCCATTACGACCTTTTCCTGCCCTTCAATACTAAAATCTTCAATGCCGGCAATTACTTCCGCCAATTCGGTCATACACTTAGCCGAATCTTCTTTCCAACGTTTCTTTACTGTCTTTTCATCATATTCGGTAGGAGCCACAAAGAAGAAGCTGCATGTCTCCCACAGTTCCTTTACGAAACTTACGCGGTCTTTCATCATCCCGACCACAGTAACAACCTTCTCGAAAGGAGCCTCCACACCGTGTTCTTTCAATACAGGCACAAACAGTTCGGCAATCTCTTCATTCGGTTTCTGCTGGATATACTGGTGGTTGAACCAAATACCTTTCTTATAATCAAATTTAGCACCCGACTTACTGCAACGGTGCAAGTCGAATAACTTTATAAGTTCGTCCATTGACATCACTTCCTGATCGTTACCCGGATTCCAGCCAAGCAAAGCAAGGAAATTGATGACAGCTTCAGGCAAATAACCGGATTCACGATAACCGGAAGAAACCTCTCCCGATTTCGGATCATGCCATTCCAACGGGAATACGGGGAATCCCAGACGGTCACCGTCACGCTTGCTCAGTTTGCCGTTGCCTTCCGGCTTCAAGAGCAGAGGCAGGTGAGCAAATTCCGGCATGGTATCTTCCCAGCCGAAAGCACGGTACAACAGTACGTGCAGCGGAGCGGAAGGCAACCATTCTTCCCCACGGATCACATGGGAAACCTCCATTAAATGATCGTCCACGATGTTAGCAAGGTGGTAGGTAGGCAGTTCATCGGCCGATTTATAAAGAACCTTATCATCCAGAATAGATGAGTTGATAATCACTTCACCACGGATCAAGTCGTTCACACGAACATCTTCGTTCGGTTCAATCTTGAAACGGACTACATATTGCTTGCCTTCCGCAATCAGTGCATCCACTTCTTCCTTCGGCATAGTCAGTGAATTGCGCATCATCCCTCGGGTAGATGCGTCATATTGGAAGTTAGCAATTTCCGCACGCTTGGCGTCCAGTTCCTCCGGGGTATCAAAGGCGATGTATGCTTTTCCATTCTCCAGCAGAACCTCTACATATTTCTTATAGATTTCGCGGCGTTCCGACTGACGGTACGGGCCATGTTCCCCACCGAAGCTCACACCTTCGTCAAAGTGGATACCCAACCACTTGAAAGATTCGAGTATATACTCTTCCGCTCCCGGAACAAACCGGTGAGAGTCAGTATCTTCTATACGAAATATCAGGTCTCCGTCGTGTTGACGCGCAAATAGATAATTATACAAAGCTGTACGCACACCACCGATGTGCAGTGCTCCCGTAGGACTCGGAGCAAAACGAACTCTTACTTTTCTTTCTGCCATAATTTGGGTTAGTATAGGTAAATCGTGGCAAAATTAAACCTTTTTTTCCACACTATTGTTTTTTTTTGTACTTTTCGCAAAAATTTCAATGCGTATGGAACATTTGAAGAAGAAAAAGAGTTTCTCATGGAGAGATTTGCTATATAAATCACTGCTATTTGTGGCTACTGTGGCACTGATTGTTTATTTCTTACCGCGCGACGGGAAGTTCAACTACCAGTTTGATATAAACAAACCCTGGAAGTACGGGCAGTTGATAGCTACTTTCGATTTTCCTATCTATAAAGACGAGGCGGTGGTGAAGCGCGAACAAGACAGTCTGTTAGTTCTTTTCCAACCTTACTACGAGCTCGACAAGAAGATAGAAAAGGACGCCATCAGCAAATTGAAGGAGAACTATCATACGAACCTGAAAGGGATCCTTCCATCCATAGATTACCTGCGGTATATCGAACGCACGCTCAAAGAAATCTATCAGGCAGGGATTGTATCGACAGAAAACATACAGCAACTGCAAAAAGACAGCACTTCGTCTATCATGGTTATAGACGACAAGCTAGCCAACCCGCATCCCACCGAGGAGATTTACACGGTGAAGAAGGCTTACGAATACCTGCTTTCGGCTGACTCTACCCATTTCAACCGGGATATTCTAAGACAATGTTCGTTGAACGAATACATCACTCCCAACCTCACTTTTGACGAACAACGCACCCAGACTGCCAAAGAAGAAATGCTGAACAACTATTCCTGGGCGAACGGGCTGGTAGTCAGCGGACAAAAGATTATCGACCGGGGAGAGATCATCAGCCCGGAAACTTATAATATTCTGGAATCACTGCGGAAAGAATCCATTAAGCGGAATGAGTCAATGGGGCAAAGCCGCCTGATTCTCGGAGGGCAGATTCTGTTTGTGGGTATGCTGATGTTGTGTTTCATGCTTTATCTTGATTTATTCCGGAAAGACTATTATCAACGGAAGGGCAGTTTGTCGCTGCTGTTCACTTTGATTGTATTTTACAGTATAGTCACGGCTTTCATGGTCACACACAATATATTCAATGTGTATATCATCCCCTATGCGATGTTGCCGATCATTATTCGTGTGTTCCTCGATTCAAGGACCGCTTTCCTGACACACGTCATCACGATATTAATATGCTCCATATCCCTACGCTTCCCGCATGAATTTATCCTGACCCAGTTGGCGGCGGGACTGGTTGCGATATTCAGTTTAAGGGAATTATCCCAAAGATCCCAACTTTTCCGGACGGCGCTATTAGTCATATTGACTTATGCCGCCATTTACTTTGCCTTCGAGTTAATGACGGAGAACGGGCTTTCCAATGACTTCTCGAAACTGAATTTGCGGATGTACACCTATTTTATAATAAATGGAGTTCTGCTATTATTCGCTTATCCGCTGTTGTTCCTGTTGGAAAAAACATTCGGATTTACCTCCAATGTCACTTTGGTGGAATTATCGAATATCAATAATGACTTACTGCGCCAGATGTCCGAGACGGTACCGGGAACTTTCCAGCACTCCATGCAGGTAGCCAATCTTGCGGCAGAAGCAGCTATCCGCGTCGGTGCGAAAAGCCAGCTCGTACGTACGGGAGCTTTGTATCACGATATCGGAAAAATGGAGAATCCGGCTTTCTTCACCGAGAACCAGTCGGGAGGGGTCAATCCGCACAAGAACCTGAGCTACGAACAGAGTGCACAGGTCGTGATCAGTCATGTCACGGACGGATTAAAACTAGCCGACAAACACAATCTGCCTAAAGCCGTCAAAGACTTTATCAGTACGCATCATGGACGGGGGAAAACAAAATATTTCTATATCTCGTGGAAAAACGAACATCCGGACGAGGAGCCGAACGAAGAATTATTCACTTATCCCGGTCCGAACCCGTTTACTAAAGAACAGGCCATCCTGATGATGGCGGATGCCGTAGAAGCAGCTTCACGCAGTCTGCCTGAATATACGGAAGAAAGTATAAGTAACCTGGTCGACAAGATTATTGACTCCCAGGTTACAGAGGGCTACTTCAAGGAATGCCCTATTACTTTCAAAGATATTGCCACAATAAAAACTGTATTCAAAGAAAAACTAAAGATTGCTTATCATACCCGGATCAGTTATCCTGAGTTAAAGAAATAAGCAGGCCGGAACAGGCATCTTCCAAAATATCCAGCACATACTCGAAACCTTCGGCCCCACCATAGTAGGGGTCGGGGACATGATCTGCGGGGATACGGTTGCAATATTCCGTCATGCGGTGAATCTTCTTCCATTCTTCGGGAGAGGGAGCTTTATCTTTCAGGTCCTCAATATTACGGTCATCCATACCGATAATCAGATCAAAATTATAAAAGTCCTCTGTTCGTACCGGGCGTGAACGATGCACCAGTTGATACCCCCGACGGGCAGCGTGGGCACGCATCCGGCTGTCCGGCAATTCTCCCTGATGGTAAGACAGGATTCCGGCGGAGTCTATCACAAACTCTTTCTCCAGTCCCGCCTCCTCTATTAAATGAAGCATTACACCCTCTGCCGTAGAACTACGGCAGATATTTCCCAAGCAAACAAATAATATTTTCTTCATAATAAACTTTTAATACTTGACAATATGCCACAAGGAAACCTTGCTCCGGTGTTACGCCGGTTAGAATGAGTTCAAAATCTGATTCGCCCGGTTCACGGTGACAGCTGCCGGGATCTCCGGCATATCCCCCAAGTTGAACGGAGCCAGCATTTTCTCAATCTTCTTCAGTCCGGCTTTATTTCCGTTCTTCTCAAATTCCTGACGAAGAATATTTATTTTCTCATGTGCTTGTACTCCTTCGATCAAACGTTCGAAACGGATACAGCTACGTGCTCCGGGGTATGCCAGATAAGTATCTCCGGCTGCCCAGGTACGGAAACGGGAATCGAGCAACGGCTCCAACGGCCAACTGTTGTACGCCCAACGCAGATAACCGTCCAGATGCTTCTTTGAAGAATAGAAACTCATCCAGGCAGCTTCGGCCGGGTCGGAGAAAGTAAACGTATTGGGGTGTGCTTCCGTGCAGCAAGTATAATAGGTAGTGCGCTTATTCTCGGCTTTACGGCGGAGACGTACATCTTCGGGATAGTTCTGACCGATCACAATGCAATAATCATACAAATCCGGCTCAATTTCCGCATGATAATTTCCAGCCAGTGAAACTTTAAAATCCGGATCAGCCTTACGAATCACTTTCAGAGTCTTCTGCATTACGTCCATTGGGCGCTCATCCATAGCAATCGTACAAATATCAAACCAGCCTTTTTCTTTGAGGTGTTTTGCAAAAGAAGTAAGCATTGCCACCCACATTTCTTCATAAGCCTGTTCGCCCGGTGCGGTCTTCACAAATTTCAACGAGTTCGTAGCCTGGTCGTAATACTGGAAAGACAGTTTCCAGGGAACCATTGAATAACAGTTTATCTGCTTGTCAATGCCGACACTCATCATAAATTCCACCCAACGGTCAAAAATGGTATAGTCAAACGTCCACGTACCGTCTGCACGTTTTATCCAAGTCACCATTGTGTCGAAATAATCTTCCGTCTGCCCGTTCCAGGGTTTATGAGTCAAAGTAGCCGTAATAATCTTCTGCCCGGCATTTGCCAGCATTTTCATCAGAGGACGCATAGCGTCCAGATGCTCCTGGCTCCATAAAGGCACCTGATAATAACGGGCTACGGCATACGGGCTTTGCCACAAATCCAGATGAAAAGCCCATTCCGAGGGTTGGGGAAGTACGCGGGAAGAAACCGTAATCTCAAGATTGAGGCGCTGTAACAGATTCGAGCCGTCGTTAACCAATAACTGTCCTTTATAAGTTCCGGGAACCGCAGACTGGGGAATCCAACATTGTACCCAGATAGGCTGAACAGTACGAGCAGGCAAAGCCATCGTTTTCAGTTCCGAGTCAATCGGATCGGCTACCAATAGAGAGTCAAAGTCCACCGACTTCCGATAGCCGCACGCACCTCTTCCGTCTTTGTTCAGTTCGTCCGTCATGACGTAGCGGACAAAGCTGGCTGTCAACGCATCTCCCGAAAGAGAGTTCCCCTTCTTATCCTTAAAATCGGTAAAGCTGAAATTCAAGTCCTTCAGCTCCGTGCCTGTCCACACGACCGCTTGGGCATTCACACGTTCGCCGCGCCAGCCTTTCAGAGAGGTGTTCGTGGTTTTCTTCAAAGCCGGAAGCTGATGTTTCGCGTAGCGGACATCAATTGTTCCCCACGACACTTGCGGTGCCGTGACTGCCGCCCATTCTTTTTCGGAAGGTGCCGCAGGGTCGGGCAATTCCTGATAAGCCTGTAAAGGGAACTTCGGTTGTCCTGTCGGAACGCCGCACTGGGTTACTCCTTGCTGGGCAAACACAGAACCCATGCTAAGGAAACAAGTCAGAGAAAAAATTGTAAATCGTTTCATGGTTAGTTAATTAAATTAATACAAGGTTTATTAATAAGGGGGAATAATTTCTTTTATCACATAGGGTCTACATCATAGTAGACTATCAGGGACTTATAACGCTCATCTTCTATCATCTCCCGTTGAATGCGCAAAAGCAGTTCCCGGGCACGCCCCATTGGGGCATTCTGTTCTATCTTCACAACGATCTTTTTGATGAACAGTGTCTGGATACGGGCAACAGGAGGTTTATCCGGTCCCAGCACCCGGTTGCCGAATACTGCCCTCAACTTGCCGGCCATTACCGCCGCCATTTGATCCAGCAACGACTCATTATGATTTTTCAGATAAACATATACCAGGCGATAATAAGGAGGATAGTGGAACATCTGACGCTCCGCCAGTTGCCCGCCTACCATATCTTCATAGTCATTGGCAATCACCTGATGAATAATAGGGTGGTCGATACTCTTGGTCTGGAGTATCACACGTCCGCGTTTATTCTTACGCCCGGCGCGTCCCGCTACTTGTGCCATTAGCTGGAAGGCACGTTCGTAAGAACGGAAATCGGGATAATTCAACATCGTATCGGCATTCAGTATTCCGACGATACTTACATGGTCGAAGTCCAAACCCTTCGACACCATTTGCGTACCGATCAGAATATCGGTCTTTCCCTGTTCAAAGTCTGCAATAATCTTTTCGTAAGCAGAGCGGGTGCGGGTGGTATCCAAATCCATACGCGCCACGGCTGCTTCGGGGAAAAGGATTTTGATGTCGTCCTCAATCTTTTCCGTACCAAAGCCGCGGTTCACCAGTTCCGTACCTTCGCAAGCGGGACAGGCCTTCGGAAGTTGATAGGTATAGCCGCAATAGTGGCAGGTCAGTTGATTGATTCCTTTGTGGTAAGTCAGGCTCACATCACAGTTTTTGCACTTCGGCACCCAGCCGCAAGTACGGCATTCTATCATGGGAGCGAAGCCGCGACGGTTCTGGAAAAGAATCACCTGTTCCTTCTGTTCCAGGGCTTCTTTCATATATTGTACCAGCAAAGGCGAGAACTGTCCGACCATTCGTTTCTTACGGTGCAGTTCCTTGATATCTACCGGGATAATCTCCGGCAACTGAATCTCTTTATAGCGTTCTTTCAGTTGGACAAAGCCGTATTTTCCGTCCGTCGCGTTCTGCCATGTCTCGATAGAAGGAGTAGCCGTTCCCAACAGTGTTTTAGCTCCATACATGGCAGCCAGTACAATAGCTGCGCTACGTGCATGATAACGGGGAGCAGGGTCTTGCTGCTTATAAGTATTCTCGTGTTCCTCGTCCACAATCACCAGTCCCAGGTTCCGGAAAGGGAGGAAAACGGAAGAACGGACTCCCAAAATAATATCATAACCATTTTCTCCCAACTGTTTCCGCCATATCTCCACCCGTTCGGCGTCGGGAAACTTAGAGTGATAAATGCCCAGCCGAGAGCCGAAAACCCGTTGCAGACGTTCTGTAATCTGGGTAGTCAGGGCAATCTCAGGCAACAAATACAATACTTGCTTTCCCTGACGAATAGTTTCTTCTATCAGATGAATATATACTTCCGTCTTACCACTGGACGTCACCCCATGAAGCAGGCAGACATTCTTTTCCCGGAAGGACTGTACGATTTCATCGTGTGCCCGTTGCTGAAACTCATTCAACGTATTCAGTTCGACGACCTCCTTCACCTGCTGGTTCAACCGGCCGATCTCATGATGATAAATCTCAAATATCTTTTTCTCTACCAGACCGTTCAGAATGGAAGGCGACACATTGGCGCGTTGCAACAGTTCTTTCTTGGAGACTTCTTTCGGGACTTCATTTCCCAGAATCCCCGAACATTCCACATATTTCATCAACAATGCCAACTGCTTCGGAGCACGCGACAGGATATCAAACAGTATATGCAGCCGTTTTTCATCCGCCGAACCCGCAAGCCGCACCCGCGCCTCCGTCTTGGGTTTATAAGTACGCCTCAACTCCTCCTTTACAAAAATCGCTTCTTTATCGAGCAGCGACTTGATGACAGTCAGAATATTTTTTATCCCGCTCTCCTTCTCCAGCTTAGTGACACACTGCTGTGCATCCACGGCAAGCAAATCCAGAATGCGCTGTTCACGTTCCGGCAATGGTGCATCCGCTTCAAAATCGGGATTATACTCTACAATCGTTTCGCTTTCGAGTTTCAATCCCGAAGGCAGCGCCGCCTTATAAACATCCCCTTGCGTACAGAGATAATAATCGGCTATCCACTCCCAAAACTTGAATTGAACAGGCAATAATATAGGAGAAGCATCCAGCAATGCAGATATGTCCTTCACCTCATACTCCGTCGGAGCACAATAATGAACATTAAGAACGATAGCCGTATAGAACTTCTTCCGTCCGAAAGGAACTACCACGCGGCAACCGATCTTCACTTCTTCCGCACACTCATCCGGCAAAGAGTAAGTAAAGCTCTTTGGAAGCGGAAGCGGTAATATGACATCTACATACTTTTTCATTGCAGGCACAAAGATATAAAAAAAGAGGCTTCCGACAGTCGAAAGCCTCTTGTTCTACTATGTTAAAGTAAATTATCCGCTAAAAAATATAAGCAACAGATACCTGCCAAGTCTTGGTTTTATAGGAACCGCCGCCGTCAATATCAGCAGTGTCGCCCAATGGGATATTATAATTAGCTCCCACCTGCAAATGGTTCAGCAACTTCAGACCGGCACCTACATTGATACCTACTTCCGCCTTCTTCTTGTCGATTCCGGTTTTCTTTTCAAAGTCGAAATAAAAATCAGGACCGGCAGCCAGATAAATACCGGCCAGGCTACCCAAGCCGATGTTATACTTCAAGTTAACCGGGATATCAATACCGTTCTGCTTCACAGTAACATCCGCGTCGGCATCAGAAACCTTGATACCTCTTTGGGCAAAAAGCAACGCAGCATCTACCCCCAACCCTACGATTGGAATATTAAACTCAGCCATTGGGCCAATAAAGAAGCCGGTAAAATTATCCTTCTTAAAGTTTTCTTTCACATTAGAGAAGCTCGCTTTTGACAAGTTCAAACCTCCCTTTACACCAAAATGTATTTGAGCCTGAGCAGGCATTGCCATACCAATACATACAGCAATCAATAAAGCACCAAAAATCTTTTTCATAAATTTACGTGTTTATAATTCGGGACAAAGATATATAATTAGAATAAATAAACACAATTTATCGGTTTTTTGTTCGCTCAAAGTCGCTATTGTTCATCCACTCCTATTCCCGCGCCTTCTCTGATAGTTTAATTTCATTTCCGGATTCTCATACAGAATCTTTTGAACCAACAGGCACGACAGGCGGTTTGCGCCAATTTAGGAAGATAATGATAACAACAGACATCCACGCCATGCATTTATATATAACACATCTCTAACTGATATGTTGATATACAGCCATTCACGTGGAGTATCTGTTGTATCATCTCTCTCCTAAATAGAAACTGCTAGATTTCAGAAGTGAGAGATAATACACTTTTACTCCATTAGGAAATAAAAACGCCTTCTGCCAATTTCATCACGCTGATGAGCAGAAAGCGTATGACAAAGATATATCTTTTTTTGAAATGCAGCAGAAATACAGGAATAAATACAGGAAGTTCTGTATTATCCGACTACTCTCTTCCATATAAAAAAACGAAAATCCTCTTTCAACCTATCACCTACTTTGCCAATCCCTTTATTCATCATGCTTTCAGAACGGTGATAGGTTGTTTGCAACCTATCACCTCATCTATCACCTATCACCTGCTAATTTGGATAAAATCTACTGTAAACGAAAGCGGTAACTAGGGGCAATTTCTGTTTCCCGATGAGGAACAAAGTGCTTCAAGGCATGAAACGATTGGTTTCAAGGCTCTGAAACTTTAGTTTCAAGCGTTTGAAACTAAAGTTGCGCCGCAGGAAACAAGTGGTTAGATTATATATTGGCTAATAAGGAAGGAGAGGCGTACTTCTGCAAATTTGGTGGTAATTTAGCAAGTCGGTAGTATCTCCATTCCCCTCCTTTCGGGAAGGAGGGGTGGCTGAAAGCCGGGGTGGTAGGTGGACACACAATGCTGATAATAACCGACTTACGCATTCACCTACCACCTCCCCCTACGGGGACTCCTCCTTCCCGAAGGAGGAGAATGGAGTTACTACCGACTTTTAGATAGCCTCTTGCTATTATGAGAACAAATCATTTAATGCTTCACTCATACTGGGGTGAGTAAAGATGAAATCACGCAGAAAAGTATAATCCTGCCCTGTCTTCATGGCGACAGCAACCGTGTTGATTACCTCACCGGAATCGGGGGCAAACAATACACAGCCTAATATTTTTCCCGTATTCTTATCAATGATAGCTTTCAACAGGCCGTCCGTTTCTCCCAATGTCTTGGCTCTCGGTATTGCCATAACGGGTAACTTCTTCACAATAATATCCCGATTCTGCCGGCGGGCTTCCTCTTCATTCAGACCGATACGGGACAATGGCGGGTCGATAAAGACAGAGTAACTGACCGGATTACGGTCGCCCGTCCGCCGTTCTTTATCGCCGAATAAGTCTTCACGGACAATCCGGTAATCATCCAATGAGATATAAGTAAATTGCAATCCGCCTTTCACATCGCCTACGGCGCGTATATTCGGATTAGTCGTTTTCAGGTATTCATCGACAATGATAGCTCCACGCACATCCACCTCTACTCCGGCCACTTCCAGATTCAAGTCTTTCGTGTTAGGCCGCCGTCCGGTGGCCAGCAACACTGCGTCGGCTTCAAGCACAAACACCTCGTTAGTCTGCGAATCGGCGAAAGTGACGATTGCTTTATCTTCAACACGATTCACCGACTGCACCTTGGCGTTCATCCGGAAAACAATACCTTTCTTCTCCAATGTCTCTTTTACGCTTGCAGCAATATCGCGGTCCTCACGGGCTATCAGTTCCGGATAACTTTCGAGCACCGTCACCTGCGAACCGAACGAAGCATACATAGACGCAAACTCCAAACCGATATAACCGCCGCCGATAATGACCAGACGACGGGGAAGGTCGGCCAGTTCCATAATCGAGGTGCTGGTATAGACAAACGGATTACCCGCAACTCCCTCAATAGGAGGAATCACCGTTTCCGCTCCCGTATCGATAATGATCTGCTTTGATGTCAACCGTATTTCTTCCGTAGCCGTGCGGACAGCAACCACATCGGCGGAAACAAAAGAACCTATGCCCGTATAGACGGTCACATTGGGGTTATCCGCCAGATTATGGTAATTCTTGTTTCGCAATGCACTTGTCACGGACTCCTTCACAGAGACAGCATTCCGGTAGAACTCACTTCTTTCTTCAAATGTGGCGTCCTTCAGAGCCGAAGCCATTTTTGCCTGATGCACCAATGTCTTTGTGGGAATACACCCTATATTAATACACGTTCCCCCGTACATCTTGTCCGAACGTTCAATAATGGCAACCTTCTGCCCACGCTTTGCAAACTCTGCCGCAAGGGTCTTTCCGCCCTTACCGAAACCGATAATAATAACATCAAATGCATTCATATCTATATACTTTTAATTGGTTCTGATTAGACCTTGCCAGGTTCATCTTTAAATGATAATGCAAAGGTCGTTACTTCCGGAGGGATAAGCAATAACCATTTTGCCGGATAAGTTAGCAATTATTCCCGAGAGGGGAAAAAGTAAGAAATAATGAAAGTCGCCGGCACAGATATGACATCTGCCCGGCGACTTACCTATTGAATCAAATTCCACTTACTATCACATCAATCAATGGTTCGGATGAATATCCAGTTTCACCGGTTTTATCATATTTTCCGGTTCGAGGATAGTGTCCAGGTCTTCTTTGGAAAGGATGTCATGTTCAAGGACAAGTTCATAAACTCCCTTTCCTGTTTCCAACGCTTCTTTGGCTATTTTTGTAGAATGCTTATAGCCGATTACCGGATTCAGTGCGGTCACTACTCCGATACTGTTGTGCACATCTCTGCGGCATTTATCCTCATTCGCCGTGATACCGTCGATACATAAAGTACGCAAAGTATCGAACCCATTCATCAATAAATCGGCAGACTCGAAACAGCACTGCGCCATTACGGGCTCCATTGCGTTCAGTTCCATTTGGGCGGCTTCACCGCTCATTGCCACACAAAGGTCGTTTCCTATCACTTTGTAGGCTACCTGATTCATCACTTCGGGAATGACAGGATTCACCTTTCCCGGCATAATGGAAGAGCCGGGCTGCATGGCGGGCAGATTGATTTCTCCCAATCCGCAACGCGGGCCGGAAGCCAGCAAACGCAAGTCATTACATATCTTATTCATCTTGACAGCCACACGCCTCATCGCAGCCGAATAGCCTACCATGCAGGAAGTATCCGAGGTGGCCCCCACCAGATCATCCGCCAGTTTTATATCCAGTCCCGTTATCTTACGCAAAGCGGCGATACACTTTTCGGCATATTCCGGTTCGGCGGTGATTCCGGTTCCAATAGCCGTAGCACCCATATTGACTGTCAGAAAATCCTGTGCGGCAAAATCGAGGTTCTTCACTTCATGCCGGAGAATGCTTGCAAAGCCGTTGAAAGTCTGTCCGAGTGTCATCGGTACAGCGTCTTCCAGTTGGGTACGCCCCATTTTGATGACATGGGCAAATTCTGTTGCTTTCTTGCGGAAAGATTCAATCAGTACCTCAAAATGTTTTACCAGTTTGAGGTGGGTGTAGTACAGTCCGATGTGAATGGCGGTAGGATAAGCGTCATTGGTAGACTGCGAACGGTTCACATGATCGTTGGGCGAACAGTATTGATACTCCCCTCGCTGATGTCCCATTAATTCCAACGCACGGTTGGCAATCACTTCGTTGGCGTTCATATTCGTAGTAGTACCCGCGCCTCCCTGAATCATGTCTACCGGGAACTGGTCGTGATGTTTCCCTTCCAGTATTTCTTTACAGGCCTTCAAGATAGCGTCCGCCTGTTCTTCCGTCAACAAGTCCAGTTCGCGATTGGCAACGGCAGCTCCCATTTTTGTAATAGCCAATGCCTGAATAAACAGAGGATATTCATTCAAGTGGAACTTACTGATGCGAAAGTTTTCAATACCACGGAGTGTCTGCACTCCGTACAGTGCACTTTCCGGCACTTCACGACTACCTATCAAGTCGCTTTCTGTACGAGTTTTTTTTGATAAATTCTGTTCCATATCGGTTGTTTTATAACAATAACATTTTGGTTAGTACTTATATAACCAACGAGAAAGGTTATTGTTTTAATAAATATGCAAAAACTATTCAATAACTTTTTTGTTGTTAATACAAGAAAAAGAAAATACAAAGAGAGAAATCACTTATCTTTGTTTCGAACTTAAAACAACAACCTATGATATTACAATTAGCATTTGTTCTGACAGCCATTATTATTGGCGCACGCCTGGGAGGTATCGGACTCGGTGTTATGGGAGGCGTCGGATTGGCGATACTCACGTTCGGTTTTGGTTTACAGCCTACCGCCCCTCCTATCGACGTCATGTTGATGATTGCCGCCGTTATCTCGGCAGCTTCCTGTATGCAAGCCGCCGGAGGACTGGATTATATGGTGAAACTGGCAGAACATTTGCTCCGTAAAAACCCGTCACACGTCACACTGTTGAGCCCGTTGGTGACTTACCTTTTCACGTTCGTTGCAGGAACGGGGCACGTGGCCTATTCCGTACTGCCGGTCATTGCAGAAGTCGCCACCGAAACCAAGATTCGTCCGGAACGTCCGCTCGGCATTGCGGTGATCGCTTCCCAGCAGGCTATTACGGCAAGTCCTATTTCCGCCGCTACCGTTGCGTTACTCGGACTATTGGCCGGTTTTGACATCACTCTGTTCGACATCCTTAAAATCACAATTCCCGCTACAATAGTAGGCGTGTTGGTAGGCGCATTATTCTCCATGAAAGTCGGCAAAGAACTGGTGGAAGACCCCGAATATCAGAAACGCCTGAAAGAAGGTCTCTTCAATAGCAAGAAGGTGGAGATTCAAGACGTAAAGAACAAACGTTCCGCCATGCTTTCCGTTATCATTTTTATATTGGCGACTGCCTTCATCGTCCTTTTCGGTTCTTTCGAAGGGATGCGTCCCAGCTTCCTTATCGATGGAGAGATAATTACATTGGGAATGTCCTCTATCATCGAAATTGTCATGTTATCGGCTGCCGCCATTATCCTGATAGTGACCCGGACGGACGGTATCAAGGCAACGCAGGGTTCTGTATTCCCGGCCGGGATGCAAGCTGTCATCGCCATCTTCGGTATCGCCTGGATGGGAGATACTTTTCTTCAGGGGAATATGGCACAGCTTACTTTCTCTATTGAGGGAATTGTCCGTCAGATGCCGTGGTTGTTCGGTATCGCCCTGTTCGTGATGTCCATCCTGCTATATAGCCAGGCAGCCACCGTGCGGGCATTGGTGCCGCTTGGGATTGCGTTGGGCATTTCGCCTTATATGCTGATTGCCCTGTTCCCGGCAGTAAACGGATATTTCTTTATTCCGAACTACCCTACCGTAGTGGCCGCCATAAATTTCGACCGGACGGGGACAACAAAAATCGGTAAATATGTGTTGAATCATTCGTTCATGATGCCCGGACTGGTGTCTACGGTCGTGGCGATTGCTTTGGGATTGCTCTTTATACAAATATTCTAACTATATATTATTAACCTAAACATCATTCAGTTATGAAACAATTCAAGAGATTTGGTCTGGTAGTAGTCGCACTACTATGTACCGTTACAATGGCTTTTGCCGCAAAACCGAATATTCATATCCTTGCCACCGGAGGAACTATTGCGGGTACAGGAAGCTCCGCCACCGGAACCAGCTACACAGCAGGACAGGTTGCTATCGGCGCATTGCTTGATGCAGTGCCCGAAATAAAGGACATCGCCAACGTGACAGGCGAGCAGATTGTGAGAATCGGTTCGCAGGACATGAACGACGAAGTCTGGCTGACACTTGCCAAGAAAATCAACGAGCTGCTGAAACGTCCGGATATCGACGGAATCGTTATCACTCACGGAACGGACACCATGGAAGAAACTGCTTACTTCCTGAACCTGACTGTCAAGAGTGACAAACCTGTCGTGCTGGTAGGTGCCATGCGTCCGTCTACCGCGCTAAGTGCCGACGGCCCGTTGAATCTTTACAATGCCGTAGTCACTGCCGCCGCCAAGGAATCTAAAGATAAAGGTGTGCTGGTTGCCATGAACGGCCTGATCCTCGGAGCGGAAAGTACCGTGAAAATGAATACCGTCGACGTACAGACTTTCCAGGCCCCCAACTCCGGCGCACTGGGTTATGTGCTGAACGGACAGGTTTTCTATAACCAGGTGACATTGAAGAAACATACCACTCAATCCGTATTTGATGTGACTCACCTCACTTCATTGCCTAAAGTCGGTATCGTATACAGCTACTCCAACATCGAGGCAGATATGGTGACTCCGCTACTGACACACGGATACAAAGGAATCATCCATGCCGGAGTAGGAAACGGAAATATCCACAAGAATATCTTCCCGGTACTGACCGACGCACGTAGAAAAGGTATCCTGGTGGTTCGTTCTTCCCGTGTCCCGACAGGTCCTACCACGCTTGACGCGGAAGTGGATGATGCCAAGTATCAGTTTGTCGCTTCACAGGAATTGAATCCGCAAAAGTCGCGCGTATTGTTGATGCTCGCTCTTACCAAGACCACGGACTGGAAGCTAATTCAACAGTACTTTAACGAATACTAAAAACCGGACTGACTTATGAAAAATTTGATTTTTATGTTGCTCCTTGCGGGCAGCATAGGAGGAGTGTATGCGCAAAATGCGGAAAAGAAGGACAAGTTCTCCCCCGATACTCCCCTGTTCGAAGAACTGACGAACGTAAAGAAAAAGACGGATAAGTTCAATTTATACCTGAATATGCAAGGTAGTTTTGACGCCCACTTCCGGGATGGATTTCAGGAAGGTGATTTTAATATGCACCAGCTCCGCATCGAAGCGAAAGGGAATATCAACAACTGGCTGTCATACCGTTACCGCCAGCGCCTCAACCGCTCGAATGATGCCAACGGCATGATTGACAACCTGCCGACTTCTATCGACTACGCCGGTATCGGAATTCAGTTAAACGACCAATTCAGTCTTTTTGCCGGAAAACAATGTGCCGCATACGGTGGTTTCGAGTTCGACCTGAACCCGATTGATGTCTACCAATACTGCGACATGATTGATTATATGAGCAATTTTATGACGGGATTGAATGTCGGTTATAATATCACGCCCGATCAGCAGCTGAACTTACAGATATTGAACAGCCGCAACAGTTCTTTCGACAGTACGTACGGAATCACGGAAGACGCCGAAGGGAATATCCCCGATTTGAAGTCGGGCAAAATGCCGCTGGTTTACACGCTGAACTGGAACGGTAATTTCAATAATGTATTCAAAACCCGTTGGTCGGCTTCCGTCATGAACGAAGCCAAAAGTCATAATATGTACTATTATGCAGTGGGAAACGAGCTGAATCTCGGCAAATGGAACGCGTTCGTCGACTTCATGTATTCAAAGGAAGATATTGACCGGAAAGGCATTATCACGAACATTGTCGGCCGTCCGGGCGGACATAATGCATTCGATGCGGGTTATCTGTCCGTAGTTGCCAAATGTAATTACCGGTTCCTGCCGAAATGGAACGCTTTCGTGAAAGGTATGTATGAAACGGCTTCGGTTACGAAGGCGTCCGAAGGAATAGAGAAGGGGAATTACAGCACTTCATGGGGATACCTTGCCGGTATCGAGTTTTATCCAATGGAAACCAACCTGCATTTCTTCGTCACGTATGTAGGACGGTCCTACGATTTCACTTCCCGCGCCAAGGTGCTGGGACAGGAGAATTACAGTACCAACCGGGTTTCAGTAGGGTTCATCTGGCAAATGCCTGTATTCTAAAAATAGAGCTCTGTTTTAATATTCAAGTAAGAATGCTTTTTCCGCATCTCTACTTGAATATTAAAACAGTAGCTCATATGATCGATTAGTGTATGTGTTAAGTTATTATCCTGATTGATCGAAGGCTTTTCTCTTTTTTATCTACTGCCGGTCACCAAAGTCCGACTTCCATCCCAACCTACGGCCTCAATCCGAGTCGCTCCGGTAGGATAATCCACACGAGTTGTCTTATTAGTAACGTCACCAGTACCGACTATACAAATATCAGTCAGTTCTTTGCCTTTATATGTTTCAAAAGCAACTACATTCTTCCATATAGCATGGTCTACCGTGACATAATCAGTTCCTTTGGTAATCCCGGAATTAAATGTTCCTTCTACGTTACTTTTGCTCTTGAATGCTTCCACGCTGTTGGCCGAGATGTATTGCATACCGCCTGAAGGTAATGGTTTTCCTTCTCCGTAAGCTTTCACTTCATCTACCATTTCCTGCGTTATATTTATGGTAGCAACCGTGTAGTCATCCACCTTCACATTATCAAATACTTTCAGCAGCCCCATACCCTCGAAGAATCCGCAAAGATTCAGTCCCGAAGCGTCAATAGCACGTTTCATGAAATTCACATACCTCCGCCCCGGAGAGTAACTCTTGTCATTATCATGGATAGCCGCCCAATGCACATCAGGCCAAAAATCAGGTTTTATATCCGCTGCCATAAAATACATAGTCATTTGCCATAAAGGGATTAATTTCACAAACGGATCAGATTCCCATACGCCCGGTTTGTCGGTGGAAATAGTTGCCACTTGCATGAAGTACGATTTATGGGCAACCAAAGCTTCGTTCAAGAAAGCATTTATACGCCCGCCCGCCAAAGCCGAACGTGCTCCCGGACGCTTGAAGGATTCATGTTCCAGTCTCAGATAGCCTTCACTCAACGGGTCGTTTCTCATCATATACTGAGCAAATGAACAGTAAAGATTATTGGTCACTTCCGTCCAACCATTGCCTTTCATCTGGGCAACCTGGTTGCCATGCCCAAACTCATGTCCGAAAACCCATACATTATTCTTTCTATAAAAGACCTTCGGAACCAACATCGCATCTTCCGTGTTGGGATAATTGGCACATACTCCGTTCCAGTTAGGACTTCCTCCCCAAGAACGGACGCCAAAAAAGCGGTTAGCAGGCACAGCATTGTTTTTCACCAGTCCCATCATCAAATATTCAAAATCCAACATACGGTCGTGCATATCGACTACTGCCTGAATTGCGTTTGGCGCACATTTGGCAAAGGCATTCACCGTATTCTGCAAGTGTACTCTTTGTCCCAGAATATCCATCATCGCATTCGGAATATCCACCGCACTTCTCTTAGCCCTCTCCAATATTTCCGGCCAAGTGGCATCCGTATCACCACGTCTTACATCCCAATAGCCAATCTGTTTACCGAAACAAAAATGAATATCGACATCTGTATCTCCGGCATCATCTCTCGTCCAATATTGAATATAGCCATTACCCGAATTTGCCGGAGTAATCACATTCAAACCTCCCCGCAAGGAGATCACGCTTTTCTTTCCACCTTCCCTATAATCGGCAATAGCAAGACTCAGCGGGGTATTGCTTGCTCCTTTGTACATAACGAAAACCAGCACCGGCTCTCCCTGCGTAAAATAGATTCCCGTCGGATTATCATATATGCTTCTTGAGCCTATAGTCAGTTCTTCTGCCACTATTTCAGGACTCTTGCAAGAATGGTAGGTACTAAAACGAAATTTTTTATCGTATTTCCCTTCCAGCAACTCTTTCGCTAATTGATAAATAACGGCGGTCTTGATCTCCTTAAGGCTTTCTGAAGTCACTGTACCCTTTAATTCCGAATAGGTCTCGTCCGTAAAGAACTTTTGCGCTTCCAAAATGTCATTTGTATTATCCGAATACTGATAACACTCAAACTCGGCCAGAGCCACATTGACGTTATCAATTCCGGGCGTCATCCGATCGATACGTACACGCACTTTACTCACTTGAAGGCTATTAACACTAATATCAACAGCCGCTCCCGCCGTTTGTGCGGCTACAAAACCGATTTCCTCATTCCAAGTAGTTTCGCCTTCTTTCAAAACCGAAACACCTCCACTGGCAAAAAGAGAATTTTTATCATTGTTCGAACGTTGCATCAAACGAACATAGCCTATGTTTTCGGGCTGTTCCAATGTATATTCAATGATAATAGAATGTCCTCTATTGGCTTCCGGCGAACCTAGTGAGGCACTACTATAATTTGTCGAATAGTCTCCATCAATAGTTTTACTGACATCCTGATTGCCGTAAACATTGCCTTCTATAAGTTCCGCGCTTTTTACCTTCAATTTCGTATCACCCATACCTTCAGTGGAGGCTTTCTCCTGAATGATAGTAAAAACTACGGGGTCTTTTAACGCAGTTGAGACAAATTTAATATGCCCCGTGCGATTCTGAAACGTGATGTTCTTATGTACTGTAACCTTAAAAATCTTGTCTGAAAAAGTTCTTGTCACTATCGGTTGTTCTATTATTTCAACCCAGCCTTCCATATCAGCCTCTATCGTAGGTTCATTAGCGACATTAGAAGTTACAGTCAACAAAAATTCTTCACCCTCCTGTGTCACTTTCCTAGGGGTGGACTGATCAAAAAGAATCGCATATTCTGTTCCTAATTGAACAATTTTTATTTTCAAAGGCTGGCAACCTGGTGCCGTTAACCGGTATTCTGTCTCACGTTGCGTGGCTTCCTCATTCTCGGCAACGGAAAAACGAATGATAGCATTTTCTCCATCCGGAATGATTTCGTAATTACACCATTGAACAACTCCTAAAGAAGCAATTTCCCAGTCTCTCCGGTTCGTTATTACTTTCACGTCAAATGCTTCTACGGCATCCGAACCCAAATTGATTGTTTCACCAATCAAGTCTGTTTTTAGAAAGGGATCTATCACCTCTTCATCGTCACTGCAAGCAGTAAAAAGTAATAGGACGCATAGCACTGTCAACATGGTACCAAAGTGTGTCTTCAAGAAATTTACCATAATAAATAATATTAGATTTAACTGATAAAAAATCCGTTGGCCGGAATCCTTTTATACTCAAACCAACCAACGGATAAAGCTATTTTTCAGATATATATCTTATTTAATGGATACTCCGTAAAGTTTAAGTTCAGCCAATCGGAATTGCCACCTTCCACCTGCATCAGTGGTACTCTCACAATTCCAAGTTTGTACTATACGTATAAACTTAACCGGGGTATCACAATGGCAAGCTGATGTTGTGAAAGAAGCTCCCAAGTTAACCGCACCTGCCGTGCTCAAATCAGCCACACTATATGACTTTCGAGCATTAGGAATATCCTCAAATGTACCATCAACAGACCAAAGTACATCAAATCCTCTCAATAAAGAGACTTCATTTTGTAAACACTGTGTCCATGAGATGGCAAAATCTGTAACTCCTTCCGGAAGTTGCAATTGGAGATAAGGATTAGTGCCGCCAGTATTAACAAAGTTCCTATTAGGGAATGGAGTCTGCACATACGTTGCAGGATCTTTATCAAACAAACTCGCAGCAGTTGTATTACCTACAAAATCGGGGAAATTGAAACTCAACATAGAAGCATCCAACCCTTTGTTATTATACTCATATTCTTTACCTGTCACTGTCAGATTAAACTCCCGACTATCAAAATCAAAATTAATTCCTTCTATTTCGGTAATTTTAATAGCCACTCGTCCTCCTACAACCAGATTTGTCAAATCATCACCGCTTCCTGCCGATACCGACACCTTCAATGAAGCTTCTTTTCCCGGCTCAAACGTTACCAGACCGTCATTTTCCAGCGTTACTGAACTAGAAGACAAGTATCCTTCCTTTCCATCGTTATTCACAACTTCTACCTTAGCCGTGAAATCCCATTGGTTGTCTATCTCTAACCCCATAGGTATAGTGAATAAAACAGGATCCGTACTATTTATAAACCCTTGGACACATTCTTCCTCAGAGACTTTAAATTCCAGCTTCGGAGTGGTAATCACAGGCTTCATGACATAGAGATTATTCATAGAATTTACAGAATCCGTAGCACTAACCAATGAAATGGGCAATACAAAAGTCTTATCAGCATTTTCCGGAAGTTCTACCAAGGCTTGAATTGCACTCGTTTTCATCACCACTTTGGACATTTTATATCTCTCATCGGACTGAAAAATCAACTCGCTGCCATCTATAGAATAGGTATTTGAAGGCAAAATAGTATAATTTTCATTGTATTCCTTTAATGCTTCATCCGACAATACAGTCAATTGAGCCTGAGCCGTTAATGACGGATCACATCCGGTCTTCATGATTGTTATATCAAAAGAAGCATCCTGACCGGTGTTATAAAGAATTTTACTTTCTTCTCCGGTTTGCTTCAAAGACAAGATCTTATGATATTCTTTCGGATATGTATCATCATATTCATCACATGCCGTATAGACAAATGACAATCCGCATAATAATGGTATAAATAAACTTTTCTTCATAAATTTGCTTTTTAAATTCATAATACAATTAGTAACCGTATGCCTGAACCATTTGCGGGTTTTTATACACTTCGGCATTCTGAATAGGAGCCAGATATAAACGGTCGTTCCATCTGAAAGGCTGGTCAATAGTAGTCCTTACATTAAATTTTTCAAACGGTACATCTTTCACCATTGCGTTCAACCCCTCACGTTTAGCACCAAAGTATTTCTGACCTTCCGCCCAACGACGCACATCATGATAACGATGGCCTTCATTCCAGAACTCAATAAATCGCTCATTATGAATCATTTCAATTAATTTACTCTGTTCCGGTACAGTCGTAGTCGTGGGAACACCGGCACGGTCACGAACCTCCTTCAAGTTGGCTAAAGCATTTGCCAGATTGGCACCACCTACGTTCGCCTGACATTCCGCCAGATTCAGATACAATTCTGCCAAACGTATAAGAGGTATCGGTTTGGTATCTCCAGCCTGGAAAGCTCCACCATCGAATACAAATTGAGCTGTCGGATTTACATATTTTTGGGTCATAAATCCTGTAACATTATAGTTACGCGGACTTCTGGTAAGGTCGTATCCATGTCCTGCAGCAGTCTTCATGTTCAAAACGCATGGCGAACCTGCATCGCCACTGCTGGCCTTCAACAACTTTGAACCGTAATCACCACCATCGAACGCCATCCATGCGTAAAAACGCGGTTCACGGTTCACACAAAGTTTAATAATATCCTCTCTGTTGTTTCCTGCTATTCCTGCTTTTTGGAACCATTCTGCTCTTGAAGCAAAATCGCCTGTTGAAGCGGCCTCTTCAGGCAACACACCATCTTCCGTATAGAAATGTTCAATGGTATATAGCGTCGGAGAAATAGCTGAAAATCCCCCTGCCCAAGAAGTCTTATTGCCTGTTTGGAATATATGCGCCGGTATACGTCCCTGTATTCTTGAATTAATATTCTTACCGGTTAGCCCCCAGATTAATTCCTTATTATGCGGATAGCGGGAAGCAACCATATAACGAAGCATCATTACTCTTTCTTTGAACTCTCTGTTCTCCTGAATATTATTATCCTCCTTTCCCGGCACATAAGGTAACCACTTATCATTATTTCCCAGTTCTGTCTGATACAATGTCATATCAGAAGCTTCCGTTCCATAAAGACGGCATCCACCCTCATTAAGCGCAAAATCCAATGCCTTCTGACAGGCCTCCATCGCTCTTTCCCATTTTTTCTCATTATAACTGCTGCTTACCAGTTCAATGCCATAATCATCCCGTCCGATAGATTCTTTATATTTAGCATCATCACCTACAAAAAAATCTTTATCCCCGGGAGTATTCACTTTATTCTTCCATGAAGAAAAAGGGAATTGACCATTCCAAAGAGGAGAAGCAGCATACATCAGTACACGAGCTTTCAAAGCTTTAGCCATCGTAGAAGTAGCACGTCCCCATTCTGTTCCCTCACGGGTCGGCGGCAAATTCTGTGCTGCCAGATCAAGTTGATATGCAATCCAGTTAACACAATAATCATAATGACATCTTCCACCAAACTCGGAAGAGGGAGTACTCTGAGGTACATATTCCGTAACAACAGGTATAGGACCGTATTTTCTCAGTAATGCAAAATGATAATAAGCAATTAAAAAATGAGCTTCGGCCAACCACTGTTCTTTTTCACCCGGTAACCATTCCTGCAATAAGGTTTCACCGGGATTATTTTCGACCTGACGTAAAAAAAGATAGCATTGACCAATATACTTATAATAATTACCCCAAAGTCCATCCGGATTGGCTGCCGAGACTAAATTATATGCATAATCATCCCAAAAAGCTCCACTATCGTTCCGCCATTCTATCGGCAGTGCAAACTCATCTGTGGAACCATTAAGAGCACTTGTGTGACCAATAGGAGAATCATCTTCCTGAAGTCCTGCATAACAAGTGAACAGAAATCCTAAAGTACTTTTCCGGGTCTTTGTGGCATCCTGTAGCCCTGCTTGTTCAGGCGGAACTACATCCAGATAATCACAAGAAACTAAATTAAATGAAAGAGCAGTCACAATCAGACCCACTCGAACTATATTTTTCAGAATATTCATATCTTCTATGATTTAGATTATTAGAAATTAAGTTGTAAACCTACATTGACCGTACGTTGCAACGGATAGCTATTCCAACTGCTCAATTCCGGATCCCACAAATCAAACGGGCTGAAACGAAGCAGATTCGCACCACTGACATAAATACGCCCATACGGAATTTTATAACCGATTTCCAGATTCTTCAGACGCAGGAAAGAACCATTACGCAACCAATAAGTACTGTTGACCGTATTATTACCTATATCACCGGTCGTCAATCCCAAACGCGGATATTCGGCATTCGGATTCGGATTATCTACCGACCAGTGATTATCTGCAATAAATTTCAACACATTCTTATTCGGTATACGATTCCCTTCAAGGAAGGGGTCCAAACCATTGATCAGAATGGAACGCAATGCCGAACCACTGAAGAAAATACCAAAGTCGAATTTTTTATAATTAATGGTACCACCGAAACCATATTGCAAACGTGGAACAGAACCGTACTTGGAAATCATACATTGGTCGTCTTCCGTTATTTTTCCATCACCATTCAAATCACGGTATTTGATATCACCGACCTTCGGAGTGCTATTTCCTACCATCTGTTCCGGGCTGTTATCTATCTCCTCCTGGCTCTGGAACAGTCCTTCCGAAATATATCCGGTCAATCTGGAATATGGTTTTCCTGTTTCCGACTTCCAAATAGTAGGATAATCCGGTTCGTCTTTATAAACCAACTTATTTTTATTATATGTCAGGTTAGCCTGAAAACTAGCCCCCAAATCTTTAGAGAAATTCTTATGATAATTAAGGCTGAACTCCACACCCTTATTATCCATTTTACCGACATTTCCCCAAGGTTTTGCTTTACCATAACCCAAAGAATTAGGCCAAGACTGACGTTCCATAAATATATCGTAACGTTTGTCATAGAAATAGTCTATTGTTATATTCCAGTGGTCAAACAAAGTCATATCTACGCCAATATCAAATTTCTTCGCTTTTTCCCACACAGCATCCAGATTTGCATAATAGGCAATCTCCGGACCTCCCAATGTGTGATTCATACTCTCTCCAAATGTCCACTTTATCTGATCCAATTTATTATCCGTCAGCTTATCAATATATAAATAATAGCTTCCGCCCGCTTGTGCCAGATCATCGCTACCTACCAATCCATAAGAGGCTCTCACTTTCAGATTATTCACCGCATTTTTCAAAGGTTCAAAGAACTTCTCATTACTGATAACCCATCCTAAAGACATTGCCGGGAAGAAACCGAAACGCTTCTTCTTGGCAAGACGTTCCGTACCGTTATAACCGAAGTTGATTTCAGCCAGATAACGTTGTCCGTAATCATATGTGAAACGTCCTGAGACTCCTTGATTACGATTAGGAAGCACATCACTTCTGTATTCCCTTTGCCGGTACATCAACATACCTCCGACATTGTGCAAACCAAATTGACGATTATAACTGATATTTCCCTGAAATTCAAATGTCTGATCCGAACTTCTGGCAATATCCGACTGTGCTATATAGTCTGCACCTTCCTGAATACGTTCCAAGTCATATTCCAACGGACTATCTTCACTGTATCCCACAGCTCTGAAAAGATAAGGAGTAATGGAACGATTGTAGGAACTGCTGGACCAGTTTTTAAAGTTTACCCAAATATTTGCCTTCAATCCTTTTGTTACAAACCCAAAATCCTGCTCCACTTTAATGACTGTATTCAATGTATTCGCATTCTGCTCCTTATAAGAAGTCATCATCTGCGCATAAGGATTAGGATAAAGATAGTCCGAACTCTGATAATCAGACCCATAGCGGATATACGTATCACCCGGTTGCGCAGGATAAGTTGCAGGGAAAGTTACCGGAGTAGTCGTCAGAATCATTTTAAACAAATCAGCACTATTGATATTAGGCCCTTTGTTCTGACGGATCTGAGCATTCATATTCATCCTGATTGTCGTTGTGGGGGTCAACTTATAGGAGATATTATTCTGGAACGTATAATTCATGATATTAATATTATTGTTCCACGAATAAGCTTTCTCCGTATTCAGCAAACCACTATCGTGGCTGACATTCAAGCTCATATAATACTTCACTTTTGTACCTCCTCCCGATACATTGATATTGGCACGCTGCGTCATTGTCATCTTTTTGAAAATGACATCCTGCCAATCCACATTCGGATATACATAAGGATTTACCCCGTCACGGGTCAACTGGATCCGTCTGTCCGAATACAATAATTGATCTTTCGATTTATTCGGATTTCTCGACAGGTCAGCTTCATTGTAAAGTTCCATATATCTGGGACCATCTACAAACTCAGGAAAATCGGACATGATATTGAAAGAGTTCTCCGCACTAACATTAACTTTCGTCTTCATATTGTAATCACCTCCCTTTGTCGAGATTATCATTACACCATTTGCACCGCGTGCACCATAAATTGCAGTTGCAGAAGCATCTTTTAAAATGGAGAAACTCTCGATATTTTCCGCCGGCACATAGTTCAGATCAGCTACTGAAATTTCTACATCGTCCAATAATATAAGCGGTGTTGTACGCCCGCCAAAAGTAGAAATACCGCGAATATAAAAATCAGCCCCAGAACCCGGCTCTCCTGTTTTAGTGGTAGCAATCACACCTGCCAGCTTACCGGCAAACGAAGTACTTAATTGTGAAGTCGGCATTCGTAAAATATCTCCTTTCACATTTGTAATAGCCCCTGTCACACTCACTTTCTTTTGTACTCCGGAACCTACAACAACGACCTCGTTCAACGTCTGCTGTTCTCCGGACATCGTGACATTAACCACCCCTAAATCTTCTACCGGAGCTTCACGTTTCTGGTAACCGATGTACGAGAAGACCAGTACGGCTTTGTCTCCGCTCACAGAAATAGAATATCTACCATTCAAATCCGTGATAGTTCCACTTTTCTGACCTTTCACAACAATGTTCACACCTACCAACGGCTCGCCGTCTATGGCATCTGTAACCACACCTGTGACGACTCTTTTCTCTCCTTTCTGCTGTACACTCTGTTTATTCACTTTCAGTACAACTTCGTCTCCCCGGACTAAATAGTTAACATTACTCCCTTCAAATACAACTGACAATACTTTTTCAATCGTACCTTGGCAGTCAATGTTTTTGCGCTTTACTTCATCCAAATCCGCTGCATCGTAAAAAAACACATAATTACTGTTTTTTTCGATCTGACGGATAGCTTGTACTTCACTAAAATACCCTTTCACCTTTATGACTCCCTGTGCTGCTATTACAATCAATGGGAAACAAAAGATTCCAAACCAAATGCACATGAGGTACTTCCACCTGCCATGCTGCTGCTTTTCTTCCATACTAAATAATTAAAAGATTAACATTAAAAAATTATACAAACATATTATAGTATACCTTTAACGGAATATGATATATTCTCCATTTTCCTTTCTATATCGCCACCCTGTACTGAAGCACATTTTTTCAATAGCTTCTTCCAATGACTCATTGTAACGTAGACGCCCATTTAACAGATTCTTGGTTGCCTGTCCGTGTTCCAATGATATTTTTACATTATATATTCTTCCTACAATCTCAATCCATGAACTTAAATCAACATTTGTAAATTCATAATTACCATCTTTCCATTTCACTCCTTGCATTTCATCCACTTTCACGCTTGCCTTCTCCGCGTTGAAGGTCAATTCTTGCGAAGGTTTCATCTCAATAGTATGCTCAGTACCTACTATCGTAAAATCGACTTTACCACTAAACAAAGTGACTTTAGAAATATTTGCCTGTTCCTGATTAATTAAAAAAGAAGTACCTTTTACTTCTACAAAAGCCCTATCAATGTATACGATAAAATGTTTGCCTTCCTGTTTATAAACATCAAAATGGGAATTTCCTTTCAACCACACTTTTCTATTCTGAACAAAATTCTCCGGATAACGGATAGAACTTCCCGGATGCATCCAAACTCGTGAACTATCAGGCAGCATATATAGACGTCCTTCTTTTGATACTACTTCTACAAAAGCATCTTTCGCCTCATTTACCTTTTTTCCGGAGAAATACATCCAAGTTGCTCCAAGTAGCAAAACAAGAGCTACGGCAGCCACAGATAGCCAATATGGTATATAAACATGCTTTTTCTGTTGTTGGCAATCCAGACATTTCTGTCTTACCATTTTCCACATCTTTCGCCCTACTTCATCGTCAAGTTCTTTTTGTCGATCCATATTCCATTGCAGGTGCATTCTTTCTTCAAACTCTCGATGATGAAATAGTTCCTTTTGTTCTTTTTCATCCAGTTTGTCTGCTAATAAAGCTTTGATTTGTTCATATAGTTTCTTATTCATATCTATCTTTTTCACATTTTTCATTTTCATTATAAAACAAGCGTCTCTAATATTAAATACGAAACTTTTATGTCTACCCCTACATTGCATTGAACTTTTTTTCGAAAAATCAGAAAGCAGTTCTTTAGAACGCTAACCAGTCCTTTTTTTCTTATCTTTGCAAAACAATTATAATTATGCACGTAATGGAGAAAACATCTGTTTTAGCAAAATTAAAACAAGGAGACGAAACCTCATTTACCTTTGTATATGATCATTATTGGCGGAAAGTATACAGATTTTCAGAGATTTATCTGAATGACGACGAGGAAATAAAAGAGGCAGTACAAGAGGTTTTTATCAAATTATGGGAATCGCGTGCATCAATCAACGAAAACAAAGACATAGACGGATTACTCTTTATTATGACTCGTAACACAATTTTTGATTACTTCCGCAAAAGTCTGAATAAGGTAACGATGAAAATTACTGCTCTTGAGGTTGCTGAGAAAATTGCTATATCTGATGAGACGCTCGAAGTTAAGGATCTACTGGAATATATATGGAAATTAGTTTCTTTACTTCCACCACGACAACAAGAGGTTTTTATCATGAGCAGGAAACAACAAATGACAAACAAAGAAATAGCAGAACAACTTGACATTAGCGAGAAGGCGGTAGAACGTAATATCTACTTTGCTTTAAAATTCATAAAAAAGAATTTGAACCTATTTATTTTCTTCATTACGATACCATAAGAGACATTCTGCGTTTTAACTAGTTTTAACTGGGTTTGATATAGTGCTGGGCTAAAAATATACGTATTTATTAATAAGACACAAAGGTATAAGTTACCTTAAAACCTATAAATAAATATACCCATGAAACAGTATGCATTATTAGCTTTTCTTTCGCCAGTTGCAAGCCTATTGGCGGTTACAGGTCCGGCACAAAGCGAAAAGCTCAAAACCAAAACAAATCCTCAAAAGCAGCCAAACGTCATTTTTATCTATGCAGATGATCTGGGATATGGTGACCTCGAATGCTATGGAGCCAAAAACGTACAAACTCCCCATGTAAACCAATTGGCAGAAAGTGGTGTCCAATTCACCAATGCGCACGCCACTGCGGCAACAAGTACTCCTTCACGTTACTCCATGCTCACTGGAAAATATGCGTGGCGTGTACCGGGAACCGGTGTGGCAGCAGGTAATGCTGGTATGATTATCCGACCTGAAACTTACACGCTGGCAGATGTTTTTAAGAATTCCGGATATATCACCGGCGCTATCGGCAAATGGCATTTAGGATTGGGTGACAAATCGGGCATGCAAGACTGGAATGCTCCACTACCTACAGCACTGGGAGACTTGGGATTTGATTATTCCTATATTATGGCAGCCACAGCGGATCGCGTACCATGCGTGTTTATTGAAAACGGTAAAGTAGCCAACTACGACCCTTCTGCTCCTATTGAGGTTAGTTATCAAAAGCCATTCCCTGGCGAACCATTAGGGAAAGATCATCCGGAACTGTTGTACAATATGAAACATAGTCATGGGCACGACATGGCTATTGTCAACGGAATTGGTCGCATAGGATACATGAAAGGTGGTGGCAAAGCATTATGGAAAGATGAAAATATAGCCGACTCCATCACCGCACATGCTATTGATTTTATCGACAAGTACAAAAACCAGCCTTTTTTCTTGTATTTTGCTACAAACGACGTACATGTACCACGTTTTCCACATGAACGTTTTAGAGGTAAGAATAAAATGGGAGTACGTGGTGATGCTATTGCCCAATTTGACTGGACAGTGGGACAAATAATAGCAGCTCTTGACGAACGGGGATTACGAGAAAACACATTAATTATCCTCTCTAGTGACAATGGTCCGGTAGTTGACGACGGTTATGATGACCATGCTGAGGAATTGCTTAACGGACATAGTCCTGCAGGTCCTTTTCGTGGTAATAAATACAGCGCATTTGAAGGAGGAACGGCGGTACCTGCAATTGTCAGTTGGCCGAAAGAAATCCCCGGTTCGCAAATTTCCGACGCCTTAGTATCACAAATCGACTGGTTTGCATCAATGGCTGCTCTAATCAATGCAAAATTACCAAAAGGAAGTGCGCCAGATAGCCAGAACCGCTTAAACACATGGCTCGGAAAGGATCAAACGGATCGCCCATGGATTATAGAAGAATCTTCAACCATGTCTGTACGTACCAAAAATTGGAAATATATTGAACCAAACGATGGACCTGCCATGATTACCTGGGGCCCAAAAGTAGAGACTGGAAATTTGAAAACTCCTCAACTTTATGACATGAGAGTTAGAGAATATGAAAAGGAAAACCTTGCGGACCAACACCCCGAAATAGTCTACGAAATGCAGAATATTCTGAGACGAGTTAGAAAATAGAAATACCAAAAACGATGTTCATCAATAAAAAATGAAGGTGTGTCGTAATACACGATGCGCCTTCTTTTTTTTCATTGACTATAAAAATCGGTTCATTTTCTTTAAGCTGCGATATTTTGAGGATTTCTTTGGTTTATGTGTTCGCAACATCTAAATAGAGCAACTGTAAGCTCATAAAACGGTCTAATCAGCCAATCCATACCTTCTTTAGTCATTTTTGCACACATCTTTTTTATATTGAAGGCAATGGCAAAGAAGGAAAAGTCCATGAAGACCTTATCCTTTCCAAAATGGCGGAAACGTTTGTAATTCATATTGTTTTTCATTTGTCCGAACACGGCTTCCGGTTCTATGCATCTCTGTCCTCTGTGTTTCAGTCCTTCCTCTGAGCAGAGCAACTCTTTGGCTTTTTGCTTGTATCTTCTGAGTCTGTGATTCAACTCTATCGTTCTGTTCCCCTTTGCTTTAAAACATCGGCATCTTAGCGGACAGCCTTCACATCTGATGGCTCTGTACGTGGCATTTTCGCTGACATATCCGGATGCTGTTTTCACATGTCTAGTCCCTATCCTTTGCATCTTCTGTCCCATGGGGCAGATACAAAAGTCTTGTTCTTCATTGTAGTAGAAGTTTTCCGCCCTGAACGGGTCCGGTTTGAATCTCGGCCGCTGTTCCATGTGGAAGTAGTTGTATTTGACGTAGCCCGCCATACCGTTTTCTGACATGAAGCGGTAATTCTCCTCAGAACCGTAGCCGGAATCGGCCACCACCGTATGGGCCAACCTGTCATATCTGCTTGAGAAGGATTGCAGGAAAGGTATCATGGTCAGTGTATCCGTAGGGTTCGGAAAGAGTGCAAAATCGGTAATGAACTGGTTCTCGGTGCCGATCTGGAGGTTGTAACCGGGCTTTGTCTGGCCGTTACGCATGGCATCCTCCTTCATTCTCATGAAAGTAGCGTCCTTGTCCGTTTTGGAATAGGAGTTCCTGTCCTGTAGCGTGTTCAGACGGTTGTCGTATTCCTGCAGCTTGTCCCTGTGTTCTTCCAGTTCCTTCAGCTGTTTGCGTTTCTTTTTCAACGCAGTCTTTTCCTCTTTCGTGGAGGGCTCAGGAACCTGTTCAAGTGCTTTCCGCAATTCTCCAGCCATCTCAGTCAGCATGGCCGGAGTGAACTCAATCTCCTCATTGCTTTCCGATGAGTTCTCCTGGGCGATGACATCGTCTATCTGCCCTAACAGGACATGTATCTTCTTCATCAGGCGTTCACAGTTCCGCTCAACCGTTTTTCGCCAGACGAAAGTATACTTATTGGCTTTGGACTCAATCTTTGTCCCGTCAATGTATTCCACATTCAGCCTGATGAAGCCTTTGGAAGAGAGAAGGAGTACGGTTTGGGTAAATACCTCGTTGATTTCCTTTTTCACCCGGTTGCGGAAACGGTTGATGGTAATGAAATCAGGTTTCTCATATCCGGCAAGCCAGATATAATGGATGTCACGATGAAGGAGCTTTTCAATTTTCCGGCAGGAATAGACGTTGTTCATATAGGCATAGAGAATGACCTTGAGCATCATCCTGGGATGGTAAGGGCTGCGGCCGCATTCCTTATACAACTTCCTGAAACTTTCAAGGTTCAGGCTCTCAACCAGAGCGTCAACCATCCGAACTGGATCATGCTCTGCAATATCCTCGTCAATTCTTTGAGGAAAAAGCACTGTTTGGTTGGAATTATAAGGACGAAAATGTATCTTTGTCATAGTGAAAATCTTATGCCTAAAGATACAAAATCTTTAGGTAATAACAAAGCCCCAGCTTGTGAAAGTCGGGGCTTTGTGCTTAAAAAAAAGAAGGTGCGCATTTTGACACACCTCCATTTTATATGTTCGGTCATTTATAAATTAATACTCTTCCTCGTTAAAGAGTTGTGTCTCATTTGATTATCAATCAATTATATTTCAAAGAATGATTTTTAGCCAAACAAACCACGCCATCTGAGGCTATCAATGGCAAAGATATGTGTTTTTTGACAAACAAATGAAAACAGGCACAACTTTTTGCTATACACAAGGAAAAATCATTGCCCATGTTTTTTCTTTCCCTTATTTAATAGTAGTTTGTTCGTTCCAACGAACGAAATTATCAGCTAAGACTTCTAATCATATTTTCAACATGATTCATGCGAAATACATAGTCATACCTTTCTGATAAAGGTTCAAGCTCTTTTGTCAGAGTTTCAAACGAAGGTTTACCGAATAGCACAGCCAGGCTATCTACTGCTTTTTGCAAGCGTTTACCCAATATGCGTATAGTTTCAATGTGAGAAAGTCTATTAAATAAGGTCCCATATAATATTGCATATTTCATAGAACGAGACGAAACTTTATTGAAATTCTCATCTCTTTGTGCTGGAAGTTTCATTGTATTGCAAAACTTTACAAATTTTTCCAATGAGTCAAGACCAACGTTACTTATGCTCCTTTCCAAACTATCATAAAACTGTTTCTGAGAAAAGTTTCTTGATGAATAGGGTATTTGGTCAAATTTATAACGAAATTTATTAAGATAACATATCTCCATTGCAGCAAACATAGACAGAGAAAAGAAGTTTAAGTCATCTCTAGTTATAACGCCATCACCTGTAGCTTTTACCTGCTCGTATCGCTTACTTATCATCTTCTGATATTTCATTAACAAAGATGTTGATAATTCACCATAACCTTTTAACAGTTGCTTGCTGAGGAAGATATCCTCCTGTTCTTCTATTTCTCTATTATTGCTTGTTTCTGCCGAGCCTTCTTCCTCTTCATCAATGATCGCATCATCTATCGAACGAATCTTTTTTCTAATACTCTCCTCAATACATTCAATCAGTCTTGATGTACGATCTATTTGGAAAATCCTGCTACTCTTTGCATCGTCATTGTCATATTCCGAATTGTATTTTATTTCGGGCAAAGATAAATCAGATTGCCTTTTATCTTCTGATGAAACTTTAATCTTTGGAGAAACTTTTTCACCAGCATCATTAACTAAGTCCCACATTACATCAGATAGCATATCAGCAACCTCCATACCATCATATCCTTCATTCTCAATACGAGAAATGAATCTATTAAGATTACGACTCATTTTCGACGGATTTGTTGTGGCTAAGAACTCAGTCCAATTGACGAACAGCTTATTAGATATAGATTTCTTGTCTTTATCCACTAAATAACATGTATATTGAGTTTTTGCTAACTTTATATCAGTACTATATCTATTGCCTTTATCATGTTTAAGTTCACTTACAAGAGTCTCAATTCCATTGTCGATAGACAGTAGTACTCCATCAGGAATCTCCTCATTGCTATAGACATTTAATTTACCTGATTCGTAATAAGCGGATAATAGTCTTAATCGTCTTCCAGTTTCAGAAGGAGCTTCATTAGAATGTTTGGATCTATTAGTTGGCACATCTATTCTTTTCTTGGTTTTCAGACCAAGTGTAGATAGAAAATCTTGCTTTGTCGAATGATACAAGACTCCAAACTCTTCATTTATGCCTCTGTGAGTTATTGTTCCAAGTCCGGCTAATGTTGCATTTGCACTGCCAACCATACAATATTCAGCATCATTAGTCTTAAAGTGCAAAACCTTTGCATGCAATTGACGTTCATATGTTTTAAAAGCTATTTCACCCCTTTTTGTTTCGCTGAAATCATAAAAATGAATACTACTATTTGGAAGCATTCCGCTTGGTGGCAAAGCACAATCTTGGTGAATCAAAACATTCACCGTTGAGTTCGGACAAAGTTGGGATAATGTAATCAATGATTCTCCACATTCATCAAAATATGGACTGAGAAGTGTTATAGTCTGCACCTCATTTAATGGCACTAAATTTGAAATTTGTTGTAAAATCCCAGACTGAGAATCATTATACAGTAAAGCAGCATTTAACCCTTCTTGTACCTTGCACATA
Source organism: Bacteroides caccae (assembly GCF_002222615.2). Classification (NCBI taxonomy): domain Bacteria; kingdom Pseudomonadati; phylum Bacteroidota; class Bacteroidia; order Bacteroidales; family Bacteroidaceae; genus Bacteroides; species Bacteroides caccae. The sequence goes on from NZ_CP022412.2 coordinate 462,468, forward strand.
CTATGAGGCACAATATTGAAAGAGGAATCTAAAAATGTACAATTTTCAGGAATCTCACGAAGAATTCTATTATGATCATAGTCGTTACATTGCTTTGTAAATCGGCAGAGATACTGCCAACATTCTTCAATGAGAGGACGATGCGTCGTATCAGTCTCATCTATCATAAAACCTGTAAATGCCTCATGATTTTTTCCATGTCCTGTAACTGTTAGATTACCAGTACCAAACACAACCAATACAGCGTCATCTCCTACAAAGAAATTAATCTTAGGATGAAAAGCTCCGACAGCACTTATAGATGTAATGGAGTACTCCTTACCAATATGTCTCATATAAATAGGAGATACATATTCCATAGATTTATCCATTTGATTGGTATCGGCAAACACATTTATGCTACATACTTGCTTACGATGAAGCATGTTCAATAATTGATTATCGAAATGTATCAAATCTATGGCATAAGTAGTCAATACAGCTGAATGATATTTGCCATTTTTGCCGCCGCTAGGAATATCCAATAATATTGCATGCTCATTCTTTTCCATAATTCTCAATGAATTGTGATGCTATCTCAGTTAGTGTATTATCTTCATCAAGATAACCCATGTCTTGTAAAAAATTAAATAGAGAATCAATACGTGGCGATGTTTCAACTGGATACCGCTGCTCTATTAAAACAATCCGTCCATCCTCAAGAATAAACTTTCTTAGGTCTGAATTATTCTTTCCCATTTTAGCAATGGCGACCACAGTATGCTCCTGCATTATTTGCACTATCAGAGATTCTATAAAACCGGATATAGAGAATGACAGATAACGCTCCACATAAGATCTTAACCCTTCACTGAGTATACCTCGCTGACGTTTCAAGTCATTTTCCCCTTCAAACTCCTCTATATCTTTTGTGTTATTCTCAAATTCAGTATAAAGTCTCAACATGAGTCTTATTGCATGTGCTGCTGCAGAAATATAATCTTGTTTACTGACGTAATCCCTTAATTCATCATAGATTATATTTATATTATCACTCACATTTTTCCTCCATTCGTCAAGAGAGTTATAATTCATCTCTTTCTCTATAACCGACAATAAAGATTGTTTAATATCTTGAGAAAGTAGTGCTATTGGAGGATTGTGTAATTCATGAGTTTTGTAGAGTATTAAACAAAAGAGCAAGTCAATACTATAATGCAAACCTTCACATAAATAATAGAAATACCACCCAAATGCGGCCTGTAAATTACCGTCTTCAGTTATATGCAAAAAACGATTCTTTACGAACTCCTGAATCTCTACACCATTTGAAATATCATTTAGGAGCAAATAGATTGTTTCTCTTCGCAAGGAAGAGTCCTCGTCACTTTTCGTAAGCAAATTATTTAAGAACAGCCATTCCTCAGAGCCTACAATTATGCGATGTATTGCTAAAGATTGTAAGTCTTCTATTGCTTCTTCTTTAAGACTTCCATCCAGAATACATTTAAGAAATAATTTCCGGATGTTTTCATCAATACTATTTCTGACAGCATCAGCTAACTCTTTTCCTTTGTTACGAAGATAAAATCTGCCTTCTTCAATTTTTACAAGTTCATAATAAATAAGAGAACCAAGATAGTACTGGCCAAAAGCTCCACTCTTGAATGTCCAGTACTTATCTTTAGATTCATAATCAGCACCATCTGCAATATCATAAATACCATCCTCTATTTGCTTATATCTACCTTGTGAAACAAACAAAGCTCCAACCACAGAACCAACATTCTGTTCCTTCATAATTAGTGCCATTGCCAACTCTGCACGACGTATAAAATTATATTGATGCAGAGATATTTGACCAGCAACTTCAAGTTTGTCATATTCACTAAGTAGCCAACAATAAAGGCTGTAATAGCGGATGTGACGGGTTAGATTGGTGAGCCCAGGTAACAATTTGCTATAGGTTGCAATTGAACTATTCTGGATTCCCAATGGGTCACGCCCACCTTTGAAGCCATCGTTCGATGCCCAAAATACATTTGTGATTTCAGATTGCTTATATTGTGCCATTGTACAACAGATTGAACAAAACACTAATAGTACATCTCAATATATTGGTATGCACGTTCAAATACATCATTGTCTTTTATCTGATACTTAACCCAGAGGATAGCACGTAGTTTCTTTTTGATTTCTCTGCGGGCTGTTACACTTTGGAAAGCATCATTAAATTGACGTACAATGTTAACCACTTCATTATCTATATCATTTACAACTTGTTCAACGATAATAGGTGTGTCTTCGGTCTTTATACTTTGGAAAAGGTCTGTTAAGGCGGCACGAGCTTGAGCACGTTTATCCTGAGGTTCATCCTTTTTCTTTTCTTCTTCAAGCAAGTCTTTTGCTAATGCAAGAAGTTGTTTCAAGAAATCAATACTGCTGATCAGGTTTTGTTCCATTCGTTCTCGGAGTTCATCCAATTTCTCTGCAAATTTCTTGAAGTTAGGATCACCTTTGTGCTCGCCCAATCTCAATCGAAGTATTTTCTCTACTTCAACAATCTTCTTCTCACGTGCTTTTTCATCTTCAAGGACTGCATCTATCACATCGGCATCAACTACCAAATCCTCTAGTGGAGTACCAATGTCAATAGTTTCAATGTTGCGATGTATAATCTCTATGGTCTTAGCTCCAAGCAAAGTCCAGATAAGATTACCACCACTTACAGGACGCACACTTTGATACACTTGAGCCAACCAAGTATAATCATTTTGGTATTCGGCCAAACAAGCATCGGGAGAAACTATCTCCCACGCTTTATTGAGACGGGCAAAGTGGCGGCCAAAGTTTGTCTTCACACCATCATCTTTCAAGCATTGTTGAGCAGCAGTAAGCCCCTCCCATCCACCAATAGTTCTATCAACGCCAGGGAAGAACTCAATACATTGTTGCATGAATGTAGGTATAAGACTTTTGATTTCATCGATATTCTGAACAATGGTCTTAACTGTCTCTTCATCAAAAGCAAGACTCTTTGCAACATCCTCAAATACACCAACAAAATCAACAATCAATCCACATTTCTTATTCTCATTGTAGGTACGATTGGTTCTGCAAATAGCCTGCAACAAAGTATGATTCTTCATTGGTTTGTCCAAATACATACACTGGAGTATAGGTGCGTCAAAACCTGTTAGTAGTTTGCTTGTTACGATCACAAATTTTAGCGGAGACAATGGGTCTCTGAACTGATCAAGCAACTTCTTTTCCTCATCGCGACTACGCTTATATGCCTTATATTCATCTGCTTTATCTCCAGCAGTATGCATTATAATTGTTGTTTGGTCATCTGTGCCAAGAAGAGCATCCAAAGCCTTTTTATATTTGACGCAACATTCTCTATTGTAAACAACAACCTGAGCTTTCATGCCTGTTGGTTCCACATACTCTCTGAAATGAGAGACAATATACTTACAAACGTCATTGATTCTTTTTTCTGCAGTAAAGAATGCATCAACACTTGTTCTTCTTACCAATTCATTCTTGTCTTCTTCGCTAATCTGGTCGGTAAGTTCGTCAAACTCCTTTTGCAATTTAGCATCGTCCAAGTGCATCTCGACTGGAACGGTCTTGAAATTAAGTTCAAGAGTTGCCCCATCTGCTACTGAATTTTGGAATGTATATTTTGATATGTATCCATATTTATCCTCCTCGGCACCAAAACATGCAAATGTATTATGGTCATTACGGTTAATAGGTGTACCAGTTAATCCAAAGAAGAATGCATTTGGCAGTGCTGTGCGCATCTTTTTACCGAGGTCTCCTTCTTGTGTTCTATGAGCTTCGTCCATCAAGAGGATGATATTATCACGTTCATCAATTACCTCGCCATCATTCAAATCACCAAACTTAAAGATGGTGGTTATCAAGATCTTTCTTTGATGGATCTTTTCCTCCAGTTCTTGTTTTGATGATATACTATCAATGTTAGGTATCTCTGCACGAGTGAAATCACCAGTAATCTGGTCTTCCAAATCAATTCTATCGTCCACAATCACTACTGTTGGCGCTTTTAGCACTTCCTGACGACGAAGTTTTTGAGCCGCAAATACCATCAACCACGACTTACCAGAACCTTGGAAATGCCAAATCAAACCTTTACGAGGGCCAGAGCCATTTATATATGTTGACAGAACACGTTGAACAATAGCTTCGCCACCCCAATATTGTTGGTAACGACATACAATTTTAATTTTTCTGCCTCCTGAGGTTCCTGTGAAAACAGAATAGAAACGATATATATCCAATAGTCTTTCAGGAGTCATCAATGATACATAGTTATGCTCAACATCCTCCAATGTACCATGCTTACGTTCCTCATCGGCAAACCATGGGCCCCATTTGTCAATAGGGCATCCAATACCAGCATATTGAAGTTCTCTACCTTCACTTGCAAAGGTTAGAATATTCGGAACAAACATTTCAGGGATACTCTTCTGGTAATGCATAATATCAGTAGCACCATCAGCCCATGTTACAGATGCCTTAACAGGAGTCTTTGCTTCACCGATAACCATAGGTATACCATTGATGACATATACAAGGTCTAAACGCTTGCCTCCCTCCTTACTCTTTCTCGGATACTCCCACTGATTAGTTACTATGCAACGATTCTTATATTCATCATCCTTGCCTGCAAAGAAACGAATGTTGATATTATCGCCATTATCACCAAATGGGTATGAGTTTTCTTCAAATAGTAACTTGCGGAACTTATCATTAGCTGTGATTAGTTCATCAGAAGCTCCGCCACTTGTAATACAAGCTCGAAGCTTATATATAACCTGTTCTGCTTGTTCAGGAGTAATAGGATTCAATGCCAGCAGTGCCTCCATGAGCCATTCTACAACAAGAACTTCATCAGGAAGTCTCGGAACAAACTGCGGTTCCACATATATCCAACCGCATTGTCCTGCTGCATTAATGAGCATTTGCTCAACTGTATTTTCTTCGTTAAAGTATGCCATATGTTATTATATTTTTGTTTCTAATTGTAATATTCTGATTTATCAGCCTGATTGTAAATGCTGGCAAACTCTTCTTGAGCCTCAATTGGAGGAATAATGATCTTCGCATTTCCAATAGACTCCTTGTTAAGTGTCTGGCCTTTTACTGCTTGCTTTGCACCTAGTAACCAGTTCTTGTTTGCAATAAGAAAATGCAGGAAGTCGATATTGAATTTCTTCTCATCAAAACCAGCAAAAGCCATTATTGCCTCGTTGGTATATAGATCTTCTGAGGTAATAGCAGTTCTTCCTATAGAGAGCTTAAAACTCATTATAATCGTACCTTTGGGCACTGCTTTGATTCCTGAATCAGCTATTGCATAGTCTGTAATGTATTCGCTAGTATCTCCTGTATAACGCGTGTATGAAGACATGTCGGATATAGAAACCCATTTGTGGGTTCCATTATCCCAACACTCAGGATTATTGCGTGCTGGAGTCTTACCCATCGATAGCTTAAATTCATCTTTTACTAATGATTCTGTCCAACCCTTGTCATTAGTATTCTGATTTCCAAACATCTCGATAAATTGCGATTTGCAACCAACAAATTCTGATTTATCGGCCTGTTGAGCAATGCTTACAAACTTCATCTGTTCATTGTAAGGGGGCAATTCTATTTTCAATTCAGAGAATGAAGTTTGATTCAATGATTTGAATGATGTGCCAGTCCCCATTTTCTTAATGTTGTCTTTTTGATACATTAAAGCATGATAAAGAAACTCTACGTTACATACGTTATCGTGGCACTTTGCTCTACATATAGACTGATTGGTTGCACATTCTATCTTATTGATTGCCATTACTCCGATACTACCTCGACATACATACATCAAGGTATCTACTGGGATAATCTTGCATGTAGCATATCCGGCTTCTGTGACCTTCTCGCAAGTGTCATATACATACTTATTTTTCATGTCCTCTGCAGATACCCATGGCTTATCTCCATTCCAATATTCAAGATTTGCCTTAGAAGGCGTACCTCCAGTGGATACATCAGCAAACGATTTTAGCATTCTCAAAGGATACCCCTTCTCTTTGAACATCTCGATAAATTGCGACATACTAACCAATGAATTTATGATGAGACAATTTCACATTATTCTGATTCACCATTGCATATTGCAATGTCGTATCGAGACTCTGATGACCGAGTAGGTGCTGGACTTGCTCAATAGGCATGCCCTTATCTATTGCCATTGTTGCCAATGTTCTACGGAATTTATGTGGATGCACTTTTGGAATATTCAAATCTTTCCCCATCTGGCGCAGTCTAATCTCCACTCCGCTAATCTGCAATCTATCATAAGGAGCCAGGAGTGAGACAAACAACGCTTCATTGTTGTCAGTACGGCTGTTTATGTATTTCTGCAAATGAATCTTTGTACGAGCATCGAAATATACCTTACGCTGCTTATCACCTTTGCCGGTAACAATACACTCCCTGTTGTGGTAGTCTATATCTGAGCGATTGAGCTTAACCAATTCTCCAACACGCATTCCTGTTGATGCCAATAGATCTATCAATGCCAAATCACGCGGATTTGAGCAATGGTCCCGCATCAATTCAAGAGATTCATCAGTATATGTTTCCTTTACGGTTTTACCCACTTTTACTTTATGGATTCTTCGTACAGGACTCTTTACTATATAGTTTTCTTCTTCTAACCAAGAAAAGAAACTGGATAGTATGCGTCGAATATTATCTACCGTTACCTTGCTCGCGCCACTCTCGCTTTGATATGTATTTAAATAATGCCGTAAATCATCAGTAGTTATGTGGATAACCTCTTTACCCAACTTAATCAATGCATTATTTATAGTACTGCGATAATAGGCGATTGAATTAGGAGAACATCCTTCAACTTTCTTGGCTGAGATAAAATTCTCTACCAAAATCTGATTATTACTTTCTGCATTGACAGAATCTTTTTCAGTCACGACAATGTTACGGAAGGTGTAATCAAGCACCTTACGCAACTGGGCCAACTGCTCATTATTCAATGAACCGAGCATAGCCTGTTCTATTTCGTTAATCAAGTTCTTAACCATAATCTTACTATATTATAAAGGTTCGTCAATTAACGCGCGACTAATTATTCATGCACTACAATAATATGAACTTAGTCACTCATGAGTGACCAAGTAAAGTGACTAAGTCAATGCTCGTTTGTATTTTTGGCTCCGACTATTAGGTTTCTCGGGAATAGTCATTACCAAGAATCCTCCCTCTATAAGTGGGTCAATATAGCGATGCTTTACATTATATCTGTGTTTAAGACCAAGATGCTCCATGATTTCAGCCATACTTCGAGGAGTAGAACAAAAATCAATTATATCATTAAGTGTGTCACTTAACTTAGTCACTGACTTAGTCACATTTTCCTCATCGGTGACCAAGTTAAGTGATAAAGAAGGCCTCACTATAACCTCAAAAGCTGTAATCTTATCCACATTGAACACTGGTTCGGGATTTCCATTCTCTTGCAATAAGTTCTTTACACGCTGAATTCCACGATTGAACATGTTAACGTACTTCAATCCACGCATAGCCTCTGCAACAATTGGATTACGATAATCATTTACCGTTGGGAAGTTCTCAGGACGAGCCTCACCATACAATCCTCCAGCATTAAGAATCTCAATACGATCCTCATATTGATAAAGTCGAATTGGCATATTGGACTGGTAATCCCTATGCATACATGCATTCATCAACAACTCTCTAAGAGCCAAGTCAGGATAATTCAACACATTCTTCTCACGCAGCATGCTAATAGGCATAGGGCGAGAAGTCACCACAGCATCCCTAACAAAGTTTTCCAATTGCGGTAGCATTTTACTAAGACTTCCTTTAATCTGTCGTTCATTAACGATTTCACTACCACGGTCTTTACCTGCAAAATGAACGTATTGTACATAGCACCCATGCATATAATACTGAGGGTCTTTACCAAAAAGAATCATTGCAGCATTTGTAGGACATTCATGTGTAAGATCATACAAATGAATTGCCGCCAACTGTTCCTTGATATTACGGCTATCGCTAGCCAATACTTCGTGGTCAATTATCTGAGGAAGATATTCTCTTTTGATGAACTCCGTATCAATATCTTTTATGGTTGCGCCAAAACAAGGAGTGGCATCAAATGTTGCCATATATGAAGTTCTACGTTCAAACAAAATTCGTTCTTCCGCTTCACTGGCAATATCCCTGCGAGGACCAATACGAACAAATGTCCTACCGCGATATCGTACAGGTGGAACCAACGAAGGTGAAACTTCTGCAACAAGCAAATCTCCATCCTCATATTCAAATCTTTCCACCGACATAATAGGAAGAGGCAATATATTACCATTTGAACGTATGGCTGAAATCTTTTTTAGTAAATCATCATCAACTTTCAACCCCGATAAAGTTCCATTATCATACGCACCAAGAATCAGATACCCATTCTTCTTGGAATTAGGTAAATCGTTTGAGAAAGCACATATTGCTTCTTGAAACTTATCCATATCTCCGGTAGATGTGGTACGCTCTATTCTATATGTCTCAGTGCTCTTCAACAGCTCACGTACTTCTTCTTTTGATATCATAGTGATATATATTAGTTGTTTATCAAACTCTTTATTACTTGGTCTATTGCGTCAATCGATTTGCGTAATTCAAATTCTGATTTATCGACCTGTTCTGCTATGAAAACGAATTCAAGTTGTTTGTCCATTGGCGGTAAGATACAATCAAAGTTTCTTAACTCAGTGAGCGGCATTCGTGGCATTTTAGTACCTCCAGCTATATCATTTGCATAATTAACGAACTGATTACCCCGCAACAGATGACTCAAAAATACTTTATGCAATTTACTAGGCTCTGGACGTAATGGAACCAGTTCTGTCGTTGCCATTCCAGGCTCATCTGGTATCACAACCTTGTTTAAATAAGGCCTTAATTTTGAGAATAGTACATTCCCTTCATCAAAGGATTGAACAGACAAAGCATTCTCAACATCTTCATAGACCTTCTCTATTATCCTACCAGTATTTGATTCTATCATATCAAGATTCAATAGCCAGATTTTGCCAGATAGTTGCTCTTTAGAAGGCATTTCCGGGGCGACATCTTTAATCTTAGCAGTCTTCCAACCTTTTGTATTCGTAACAGGATTACCAAACATCTCGATAAATTGCGATTTCACCATTTCTCGAGTAGCATCAAGAAGCTTCTTATATGATTGTTTTAGGCGATAAGCTGACATCACTTTTTGGGCAATTTCTAATTGCTGCTTAATTGGAGGCAACTCGAATTCGTAATCAGCAAGAGTACTCCAGTTTAGAAAGTAATTAACACCACCACTTTTATTTTCTTCACAATAATTCCAAAAATCATCACTTTGCATAATTATTGCTAAATATTCTTGTGTGAGAATACTTTCATCTTTAGTTTCTATTACAAAGGTCTTTTCTGAACAGATTCCATCAAAATCAGCAATACTACACTTCTTTAAATGAGGATTTCGTGTAACAAATAGAATTTGCCCTGCAGTAAAGCCGCAATAGAACATTGGTCCAATTGTTGAACCTTTTATTACACCCTTCTTTGTAACATATAACTCACATGAATCTATATGTTCACCACCTACATAATAGATTTTCTCAGTATTGAATCTATCTTCTCTTGTATATGCTCGGTGTGCAACCTCAGAAAACTTGACTATGCTCATAATAAATCTATTAAATTGGTAAATGACTCGTGTAAAGACTCTGAGTTTGACTTCCAATTTTCTAAAAGTTCAGAAATATCTTCAATATCTTTTGGATCGTTGGATTTTACATAGAATTTTGGTGAAATGCTATACTTGTTATCAGGGATTTCATTATTGTTAATAATCTTTGAACGTCCGTCAATATTGGTATATCGGGTATAAATACTCGTTATTATTGAAATATGCTCATTGGTTAAATAACTTTCAGTATTTTTCCGTTCCACTAAATCGGTAGCCTTTATTAAAAGAATTTTATTTTTCCTATCAGTTGGTTTATTTGATCGACAAATAAGAATACAGGCCTCCATTGGTGAATTAAAAAATAAATTTTTCCCAATACTAATAACGGCATCAATAAGATCGTTCTGAATGAGCTTTTGACGTATATCTTTCTCTATAAGTCTATTAAGAACACCATGAGGCAATAGAATAGCACATCTTCCATGATCATTCATAGATGATAAAATATGCTGTATGAAGGCATAGTCTGCTTTAGACTGAGGCGGTGTTCCTAAGAAATTGCGTCCCCATTTGTCGTTTATAAAAGCCTCACGATCCCATGTCTTTATAGAGTATGGCGGATTTGCTAATACGATATCAAACTTACGCAATTTGCTTCCATCGACAAAGGCGGGGTATGCTAAGGTATCTTCTCTGACAATAGAAAAGTCTTCAACGCCATTTAGATAAAGATTCATTCGAGCAATAGCACTGGTAAGTGCATTAATCTCTTGCCCAAAAACCTTTACTCCTTGCCATGGTTCACCCTTTTTGCGAAGAAAGTCCAAACATTTTACAAGCATACCACCCGAACCACAAGTAGGGTCATAGATGCTTTCGCCCGGACGAGGTTGAAGTATCTCTGCCATCAAATCCACAACGGTACGGTTGGTGTAAAACTCCTGTGCCGTATTACCAGCATCATCGGCAAACTTGCCCACAAGATACTCATATGCCTGTCCCATCTCATCTGCTGGACACGCTTTAAGCGACAAATTGTAACGTGAGAAATCTTCTATCAAAGAGGTGATAATGTGGTCGGGCATCTTGGCTTTATTGGTCCACCCATCTTTAGGGCCAAAGATACCTTCCAGGCCTCCGATAACACGTCCATCGGCATGTTCGCCAGGGTTGGCTTGTTCAATAGCAATAAAGGCTTCGACCAAACGCTGGCCAACATTCTCAGTACACTCACGTACATCACGCCAATGGGCACCATCGGGAATACGAATTACTAATTCTTGAGCTTGAGCATTGGCATACTCTATACCGCCTTCGCAAACATAGCCTTCAAACTGCTCATCGTATACGTCAGAAATTCGTTTGAAGAATAGCAAAGGGAAAATATATTCTTTGTAACCAGCAGCATCAATCTGACCACGAAGGCGAGTGGCTGCTCCCCAAAGGAACGATTTCAAGTCTTCCAATGAAATAGGCTCATCGGGATTTCTATAATATTTTACAGGTTGTTCCATAGGGTTATAAGTTTATCAGTTTTCTAAATTCTCCTTCAAATCTCTTTACCTCCTCGTATGCCGCCTTGAACTCTGCAAGCACTTCTGCATATGGACGGATTTCCTCTTTGTGATATTCCACGTATTTATTAGGAGAAAGGTCATAATCCTTAGCCGCAATATCATCAAGAGTCACCACTTTAGAAAAGTCTTCTACATCCTCGTAATTGGTGTAGAGTTCGTATAAACGATTTACATCTTCTGGAGAAAGTATATTCTGTGCACGCTTTACGGTGAGAATCTTTGTGCCATCAATCATCAGTACTCGCGCACTATGTGCAGCCGGTTTCAAACGTCTTAATATCAAGAAACAGGGAGAAAGAGGTGTGCCATAGAAGAGTTTATCGCCTAATGTCACAACAGCTTCAACCAAATCGCTCTTTACCAATTTCTCGCGAATGCGGCCTTCTTCATTTCCACGAAATAATACACCTTGAGGCATAACAACCGCCATACGACCATTGCCTGATGCCATACTTTTCACCATGTGCTGAATCCAAGCATAATCTCCACACGAATCACTGGGTGTTCCCCAAACATTACGACCATATTTATCTGAAGACCATTCTACTGAACCCCATTTCTCAAGTGAGAAGGGCGGGTTAGCTATAACGCAATCGAACTTGGCAATCTCTCCATTCTGCAAAATCTTGGGTGAACGAAGTGTGTCGCCTTGCATAATATTAAAGTCACTGGCGCCATGTAAGAACAAGTTCATCTTTGCAATGGCCGAGTTGACAACGTTCTTCTCCTGTCCGAATATGCTTCCACAGCAAAGACTTGAGTGATTCATGTGCTGTACCGCCTCAATCAGCATACCGCCACTACCACATGCTGGGTCATACACAGTCTCACCTGGTTTCGGATCGAGAATGCGTACAAGCAAGCTTACGACCGAACGAGGCGTATAGAACTCTCCAGCTTGAGCCTTACTGTCATCCGCAAATTTCTTCAGCAATATCTCATATGCATCACCCATCAAATCAGCTGGGTAATCATTGTTGCCCAATCTACGGGTGGATAGATGCTCTATCAAATCACGAATCTTACCATCAGAAAGGTTTTTCTTATCGGTCCACTTCTGTGCGCTGAACATCGACAACACGCCGTATAGTGTATCAGGATTTGCTAACTCTATACCTCGCATCGCACCAACAATTGCAGCACCAAGATTCTCGGAGCGTTCGCGAATATCACTCCAATGACAACCATCTGGAATTACAAAACGATGTTGTTCAGGCAAGGATGCATACTCCTCATCGCCACCACTTTCTTCAAGCGCAGTTTGAGTCTCTTCGTCATATACATCAGATATACGCTTAAAATAGAGGATTGGTGTTATATAATCTTTGAAGTTATCTTGACTCACAGGACCACGCAATATGTTGCATGCCTCAAACAGAAAGTTGTACAGATTCTGCACACCTTCCATTTTAAGGGTTTTCTCGTCTTTGGGAACCAGAGATTCTTCTTTATTTTTCTTTTTTGCCATAATATATTGCTATCATATGAAGATAGTGAATTATTTTGTAGAGTTAAGAAGCTCTTTTACATCTATATCGAGCACTCGAGCTATTTCTCGGAGTGTTGCCACATCGGGCTGGGATGTATTAGTGCACCATTTAGAAATGGTTGCAGGGTTTTTGCCTAAAACTTCTGCAAGCCATTTGCTAGTTTTCTTCTTTTCTACAAGAACTACTTTTATTCTATTCATGTCGTTCATGACGTAATTTTTATTGCTTTAAACGCAAAGATAATTAAAAGTCCATTAAAACCTGCAATTCCTATAATAATTCTTTTGCAAAAATGTTTTTTCCCCTTATTTGTAAAAATCAAATCGCCGCTACCACCATATTTCTTGGTGATAGCGGTCTTTGAAAAACTATCGGGCGCGTCCCTTATTCTGCTTCACACTGTATTTAGCCATAATGTATTTGACAGCATGTGAGAAGCATCTTCTTTGGAATGCAAAATCAGGTTCGTCAGGTCTGCGACCATCCCAACGTAAGTCTGATTCATTTCCTCCGCCTCCACCCCCTGATGGAACTACATAATCTCCACCTATAAGAGCTGTTGCTACAGCACATAATTCATCACGTAAAGATGGTATCGAAAGGTAGTCAAAAGTCTTCAATGCCAAATTAGACCAGTAATTCATACATTCAGTAAGAGTCTTGTTTTCTGCTTTCAACGTATGGACTTCTTTCATATCCACCAAAATGTTCTGGCGAACAGCTTCAACTTGATTAGCAGCTTCATTTCTATAAAGTTCTTCCAATTTACGCCCCATAGCGGTAAATTGCTTCTCGATAATTGTATTTTGGCGTTCCAGCCACTTATCGGTTCCAAACATTGGCGGTTTTTCTGTAATCTGTGGCGCATTAAACTCAATCTTGTAATTCTTGAACGGTCTATTCACAGAATGAATGTTTTGGATATCTTTCAGTAACGAGTCTAACTCCTGCTGCTTTATCATCAACTTGGTTTCCTTATCATCGAGTCTTTCTTGGCAATCTTGTATCAAATCCTCAATGCACGCTTTCTTGTTTTGATATTCAGCCAATACAACACGTCCTGCAGCCAAATCTTTCTCCAAGATTTTTAATTCATCGGAAAACATTTTCATTTCAGCCTCGATATTATCTTTCATGGTTTGCAATCCTCTGATGGCCTTTTCCATCTTCTTCTGCTCCTTTGCGAGTTTACGGATATAATCTCGCTTATTCAGATGCTGGATATTGCGACCTTCTACGCTGTCCCCCCTCTCCAAACCGTATTTGCTACCAACTTCTTCATAGAGTGAGGTATGCATTTCCTTGAGTATTGAACCATACTCATATTTATTCTTTCCGAATTTTGCAGACCACATCACACATTCACGGCCACTTTTAGGACGTACCCCAACAGGAACAATAAGTGCATGAATATGTGGTGACGTTTCATCAAGATGAACCTGAAAGCCGATGATATTCTCTTTCCCATACCTACGGCAACACCAATTATATACATCCAAAGCCCATTGCTCCACCTCTTTGCATCTATGTATATGGCTATTGTCCGAACCTTTATCCAGTTTTAGATCCTGAGTGCCAAATGCCATTCCCAATGTACGCTCTCGATTGCCACCAAAGATGAGACGAGCACAACAATTGGGCTGAATCTTACTATCCGCTTTGAATGGACGCCAACCAAGTTCATTTAGCCGTTCTTGCAAGCGAACATCAAGTCTTTTATCCTGATAGCCCAAAGAGTGAATCTTACCATCGGGGCCAATCTCAAAATTAAGCCTCATTCTGGTTTTGTCGTAGTTATTAATAGAATCGTTGTTCTTAGAATCAATCATCTTATCATCCCATCTTCTTTCGTTTTCATTGGCTTCTGCTGCGCCAAAAGATTTGCATGCATCTAAATGCATGGCTTGTTTAATACTTTCATTCATAGATCTAATGTTTTAAAAGTTACACATTTGAGCTTGCTCATTTAGAGTTGTGTTTGCCAACCACAAATGGGAGTTTCTTGCTGCAAAGCAAAAAGTCCTTATTGTGTTATGGGTTTTATTTTAACTCCTGGAACAAGTTCCTTTACCATTTTAGTTTTGTACAATCTAAGTGGATTCTGTCATCTGCTGAGCATCTATCAACTCCAAGCCTAGAGCGTCAATGAGATTTTGTAAAAGAGGGTTCTTCTCAATCATCATTTGTAGAATCTGGTGTTTGGATGGAGAGAATAGATAGTAGTCAGAAATATCAAGTCCTTTAGATCGTTCTTCTTCGGTTGCTATCTGCTCAAGCATATCCGAGACTACAACTCTGCTACAGATTCTTGTCAGAATTATCGATTTCTCTTTCCACAATTGTGTAGCTCCCAAGTCAGGAATTAGAGTTACATCCCTACCTTTAAGACTATGAACAAATTCTTCTTTGAAGCATCCATTAATGCCGCCAGTTGCCACCCAAACATAGTTCGGGATGAAGTGACTCATGACAATAGCCGTTTTTTCGCTTTCCACCAATATGACCGGTGCATCAGGATATCTTTTCAATAGATGTTCGCCAAATAGACATTGCTTCAGATTGAAATCTTTAAGTTGTAGTTCACGATGCGCCCAGCTTACATAACTGTGGGGTTCTTTAACCCTATGCCCTGTCTCAGAATTATAAAGTATAATCTTACCAGAACGTACCTGCTCATTAGCATCAATTTGCCAAAAAACTGTCGCACCTCCCCATTTAGCCGATGTACCAACATGATATAAATGGAATACCCTTTGGGCTTCAGCTTCACCAAACACCCTGCATAAGTATTTGTATAAGGGATTCTTCTCAAAATGAGCAAGACTCGCATTAAAATACTCTAAGGGAATAAAAGAGGGTGGCACAATAATTTCTTTTTCATGAGTACTTTTCACAGGCTGTACATAATCACTAGACCGTTCTTCCTTGATGTTTGCATTGGGATTATCACGAAAGAAATCACGTGGAGTGTAATGATAACCACAACTGATTTCATGGTCACATTTCCCAACCTCATTGGGAAAACTTACAACTCCCTCTTCATCAACATATTTCACAAAACATCGAGGTCTCTCACAACTAGGGCAAGCAATCTTGCTTCCCAAACTATACTTTTGCAAATGAAATCTATACTTGCTCATGGATAGATAAGTTTATTCGTTTGCACTATGCACTTTTGCACTATGCTTTGTCTGTAATTCCTCAACTTGGGTTGAAAGTGCAATAGTGCAAGATGCATTTGATGTTTGGTGTTGAATTTTTCGATATTCGCCATGCTTGTTTTTTTTCAGAATTGGCTGCTTTGCCTGACAGAGTTTCTTTAATGCATAGAATACGGTTCTTCTGGGTATTTCATATATTTTCGCAGCAGCGATAGCATCGCTTGCTGTGAATGTATTACCCAACTGAGATAACCAGTCTTCTTTTACATCACCGATAGTATTAGACAAAAGTATCTCTTGTATCCTATGGTAAGTATCTTCATAGTAATCAACCATACGAATAGCGGATTTCACAGAAGACAGGCTTACTGGCTGCATATCTCCTTCGCCTACAGCCCATTTCATTATCTGAAATATCAACGATAAACGTCCTGCATGGCCATTAAGTTTCATGCTGCGACTCTCCACATCTGCATCATCATCAATGCTATTAACATTATCAATGATATTGTTATACCAATCATAAAAATACACCTCTGCCTCCTCGGTCATTTCCAAAACTTTTGGTTCTGCAACATTCCTTGTTTCATTAATCGTGCAGGGAATTTCAAGTACTTTGTTGAGAATAGTCGCCCATTGCCCTGCTATATCAGGTTTAGGAACACTATTATCATTTCTTCTCCATCTTGAAATCTTCCTGTCTTTTGGAAAAATGAAGATAAACCTATCAAGGAATCCGTTAGCAATGAACTCTTTTCTGAACACCTCATGTAGCATGTTGGTCTGTACCGTTCCTATTACATTAATACACGGCGTTTTAACACGAATATGACGTGATGAGGACTTGCGTAGAACTTTAATCGTACCACCACTATAAGCTGTTAGCAGAAGTTCAATAAGATTATTATTGCCATTGTATCTCTTTGCGAAATTGAATAGCCCAATTATCTCGTCTACAATTATAGCTATCCCTCGTGGATTGCGCCAATGAGCCTCTACCATTGCTTCTGGTGTGAAGTCAGATATAATATTGGTCAACCACTTGGGCACTTTCAATTTATCATTTCCTCCGTTCGCCTGCTTGGCACACTCATATTTCTCAAGTTCCTCGCTATATTTCTCGTCAAGACGATCGTCCAAATCGTTGATAGGTTTGTAAAGGAAGTTAAGAGGAGGAGTTTTACCTAAACCAGGTCGCCCAATAAGCATCATATAAAGAGATGGACTGTCTTTCCACTCATTCCTGATATTGATTTGGTACGAATTGCCAATGGCAGCCGCCATCGCAGATATAATAATGGATGCCACATACTCAACATTGAAATTTTCATAACGAGAAAGGTTCAGAATAATTTCCTGAATTTTATCAGGGAAAACATCCAACGGCAATCCTCCATCAAGATTATACTCTACCTTTGCTCGGAGCATATTGGTTAAATGCAACTTATCGACCATAACCACCTCCTCTCCGTTGGGGTAGTTCATCACTTGCCGCAAAGGCATCATAGTGAAAATTGCGCAGGAATCGGTCTACATCTTCTTGAGTATACCAATATTTGTCTCCTTGACGTGAATATCCAAGGTAGCCATTATCACGCAATTTCTTCAGATATTTTTCCTTTATACCCAATTTTGCCATCAGTGCCTTATTATCATATAGATGATTTTGGGGCATTTGATGTTGAGCCAAAGCCTTTTCATGCTTCTCTACAGTGTGGAGAATTTTCTCCAGCAATTCCCGTTCACATAGGGACTCTACATTCTTAATTTTAGCCATATACAATTTAAATTATGGCTCAACTGTCCTGATGCGCACTCGGACTTTTAAGCCGGGTTATTTTGCCATGGTACGATTGTGCACATCGTCCATAACCGCAGCGAAAGTATAGAATCCTTAGGAGGTGAAAAGTTAGGATGAATTAGACTAATGCGTTAGGAATAATGTTAGGATTGAGTTATTTTGATATTAGGATTGAAATATAACCACCTGATTATAAACAAAAAAGAGTAGTCAAGTGGCTACTCGAAAAATTTATCAATCTCTGTTGATTTTGTTGGTACTGGAAGATCTTTCCTATTTGAACGTGATTGCCCCAATCCTGAAACATCAAATAAATTATTTAGTTCCGTATCAGGGAAAAAGGCAGTTCTTCCAAATTTCCAAAATTCCCTATCATCAATATTGGAGACCGTTGGTTTATCTCCACAATATATGCGACCACACATATATGCTAAAAGAACTTTAGACTCGTTCCATATATAGTGTGTGCCATCTTCTTTCATATAACCAGCTTCTATGGCCTTTGCAAAAACTTTACGAGCCAATTCTGTATCCAATGTTTCAGAAAGAATAATTTCAGCATCAACAGATACAACTTCTTCCACATTCTTAATATTTTTCTCACGAAGAATTTCTGCACCAATGACTAATGCAGCTGCTGAAATCAGAAACATAATTGTGCCCCAAAACTCTGATGAGCCAGTTTCGTTATCGCTGACAGGGTTTACAACCCCAAGTCCAACGAGTAATAATGTGCCTACGAATAATGTAATTGCACTCGACCATAGAATTACTCTTGCATATTTTTTGAAGACGAAGGCAATTGCCAACAAAATAACGCAAAGACCAATATTAAGAAATATAATCTGCAACATACTTCATTCAAATTATTTCTAGAGTTTTAAATTCATCTTTTAAACGTGCCACCTCGGACGAAAGAGTCTCAGGCAGAAATCTGGCATATACTTTCTCTGTAACATCTGTACTGCCATGCCCTAAAAGGCGACTTACTACAGTCATTGACAACCCTTTGTTTAATGCAAACACTGCAAATGAGTGTCTAGCTACATGCATTGACAAATTAAACGGCAACCCAATCTGTTCGCCCACTACCACAAGTGACTGATTGATGCATTTAGTGGCATTATTGCGAGCTTTATAAAGGGCTTCAGCATCATCTAGGTCTAATTCTTCTTTCACAAGATTGAATACATATTTGCAGCCTTCCCGTTTTTCTTGCCACTGTCTTAAGATAGATATAGCTTGCTCTGTAAGAGGAATAACATGGCGTTTGTTTGTCTTAATCATAATTTTTCTCAACTCTTTCTTCTCAAAGTTGATATGCCCCCATTGCAATGTCATTACATCCACAACACGAAGTCCACAAGCATGGAAAGCAAAGAAAAAAATCTCTAAAAACTCTCTCCTACGTGGTTCAGGACAGGTTTTGTAGTATTCCAATAGAGCAAGTAATTGTTCTTTATTCAGGCTCTTCCCATCAAATTCACTCTCCTCTTCCGACAAAGATACCTTAGTAATAATACGCATATCCTGTATTCTTGCATTAACAGAAGGTTCCAGCATACCCATCTCACATGCGTAAGCACATGCTTTTAATATTGGTGTTAAAGAGTGATTGATTGTTGCATCACTATTCTGCTTTATCTCTCTACGCCACAAAATATATGCATCCAATAATTCAGGAGTGATATCGCCAACATAGATAGAATCGGCACGATATGTACCCTGTTTCGTGGAACGAAGGAAGGTTTGGAATATATTCATTCCGCTTTTACCGTTTTCATATCGACTACGGCCAATCTTGTTTCTTGAGTATTCTGAATAAAGACGCTCCAATGTGAACTCAACAAAATCTTTTCCTTGGTCTGGGCGCGTCAATGGCTTATCTGCAAGGAATCCCGAAATAATGTCAGCAGTGATTTGATTGGGATGCTTTTCATTATACTCTGCAAGCATAGAGTCAATCCGGTCAACACGTGCCAACAACAGTTGATTGAGACGTTTGTACTCAGATCCATAACTGACACGAATTTCTCCACGACCTTGATTGCCGTTCTGATTCCAGTCGGTTTCCTTAACAAAGACATTTGTTGTCTTACGTATAATTTGCCTATTCCAAGTATATTCCAACTCAATAGGGTAGGCTTTATTTTTGTCAGACTCCTTCGGTGTGCGGAGACGATATTTGCCCAACGGATATAATCTCTTCGGTCTTCCCATACGCTTCCTTTTGTTTTAATATTCCTGAGGATGCACAAAGGTAGTGTATTTTAGACAAACAAACTCTGTTTTCAAGAAGAAAAATTGCATTTTAGACAAACAAACCACACCATTTAAGCCTATAAAACACCAGCGGGACAAACAAATTATTTTTGCTTATCCCGCTGATATTAAATCATTTAATTTGATTTTAGCTTCTTAATATTCCTCCTCGTTAAAGAAAAAATCCTCCTTACTAGGGTAATCCGGCCAAATATCTTCGATACTCTCATAGATCTCGCCCTCATCTTCCATCTCTTGGAGATTCTCAATAACTTCAAGAGGAGCACCCGAACGCATGGCATAATCAATCAATTCGTCCTTGGTTGCCGGCCAGGGAGCATCTTCAAGTTTTGATGCTAGTTCCAATGTCCAATACATAATCTTGAGTATTTAAAGTGAATACTAATCTGTCTTATTTTCTATATTTTCGGCAAAAGTATAATAAAATCTATCATTTCCAACTATTATCCCAAAATATTTCATTATTTTGTTCATCAAAATTCATTTTCCGAGATAAAACAAACAAATAATCTGATAATCTGTTGACAAAAGCTAGTACTTCAGGGGAAATTGTACAAGTTTCGGACAAAGCCAGAATGCGTCTTTCTGCTCTCCGGCAAACGGTACGACAAACATGGCAGATGGCCGCTCCACGACTTCCTCCAGGAATAATAAACGCACAAAGTTCCGGTAATTGTTCATCCAGTTTATCAATCTCCCGCTCGATACGTTCCACATCTTCCATTGAAATGATACTGGCGGCTTTCAGTTGTGTTTTTTCCTGATCGGTAGCCAAATGCGACCCGATAGCAAATAACTTATGTTGTATGCCCAAAATAAAGTTCCTGTCAGTCTCATTTTGCAAATAAGTATTCAGTAATCCCAAGTTGGAATTAAGCTCGTCCACTGTTCCATAAGCTTCCAAACGAATGTGGGTCTTCGGAACACGACTACCACCAACAAGACTTGTTGTTCCCTTGTCTCCGGTTTTTGTATATACAAGGCTCTTTTTCATAATCTTCCAATTTATTGATCTATATAAGGTAAACGTACAAAGGTTCTCAGAAGTTGACGATATAATGTTGTTTTATCTTTGTTTTATCAAAAAAGAGCAAGCCTATATCGTACAGGTCGAAGGTAATACCTACCCGTTCGTCAGCCTGCAATCTTTTCCAGAATGCCCGCATTTCTTTAGAATAACAGATTCCATGCACAACAAACACACTTTTCAAGGTGGTCCGGCGTACACAAACCCGAAAGACTTCCTCCAGCAAACACGGATTCTGATAATCGTTCAGATATAGAAAATCTACCGAAACGTCCGTATCCAGAAACAGTTCCGACAAGTCAGAAGCAAAAAGATATTCCGCAGAAGATTTCGCCGATTGAAGATAAAGTGAGGTCACCGAAGGACGACCTACCTCTACAATAGTAGCAGGTTGCACTTTATTCACCAGCCGGAACAAGAAACGATTTACCTTCTGTGTACCTTTATTACACCCACGCTCCTCTACTATTTTCTTCTGTTCTTTCTCCAAAGAATCATAAGCATAATAAGGCATCTTTTCATATATCACATCCGTTATCAGACTAAATGCAAATGGAGAATGTACACCATATCCGCAACGGTAACGGAAGCGGGAAAGCCAGATAAAGGGTCTTTTAAGACAAAGTAGAAGATTCATAAAATCAACATTTGTTTTTATTCTTCTTGCAAAGATATGTTTTTTTATTTCATAGAAGCAATCCGGAAAAGAAATGTTATAAGTATCCTGTGATTGAGAATGTCGGATTTCAATAAAAAAGGGCCGATCCCTTTCGGAACCGGCCCGCATTACACATCTATTTCAAGCAACTACTGTAACCTGAATACTACAGGAACGGTATATTTTACTCGAACTTTCTTACCATTCTGTACTCCGGGCCTCCATTTTGGCATAGAACTTATCACACGGATAGCTTCTTTATCCAAATATGCATCTACCCCTCGTACCACTTCGGGATTTGAAATTGATCCATCTTTGTCAACAACAAATTGGACAATCACTCTTCCCGCTGAACCCATTTCCTGAGAAATAGTCGGATACTTGATATTTGTACCCAAATATTTCATCAAAGCAGCCGTACCTCCGGGAAACTCAGGCATGATTTCTGCAACATCAACAATAACGTCTTCATCAACCACTTCCGTTTCCACCACTGGCGGTATCCAGACAATCTTATGAGTTGCGTCCATATCCTCTCCAACTGTAGAAACATTATCCGCTACCTCTATATCATTCTTTACTATTTCTAATATTTCTACGATCTTATTTTCGGGAGGTGGAGGCGGTTCCAGTTTCTCATCTGGGAATGTGATCGGAACTAACTCTGTAACAAAGATGGATTCATCATCTGATGATAGTGCTGCAACCCTGACATCATGTTGTGTCCATTCGAACGAAACGAACATGAAGGCAAGCGCAACAACCAAACCCATCAACAACCAAGAACCCCGTTGATTCTCGATTGTAGCCTTTTTTGATTTCTTGGCTTCCATAAAAAATGTGTTTAAGTAATTAATAATAGAAAATATATAGTATATATACTACTTTGCGTCTTTCCTCTTAAGCATTACTTAAAGTGCTCTCTAGCTGCAATAAATATAGCATTTTTATGGATAGGGTGTTACGTTGCTTCTTGTTTATTCTATTCTTTTTCCTTCTTTTGGATAAAATTTATGAATATCAGCCAGCAAAAACCTGCTTTATATCTGTATAAATAATACCTTTATAAATACTTAATAGCCTATCATCTCCTCTAAAGTCACGATAACCAAACATATACGAGAAACGATAACAGGCCAATAAAACTAGCTAAAAAGAGTAAAAAAGAAATACTTTCTTATTTAGTTCTTTTCTTTCTATCTGCATTTTCCTTTTTACGCATATCCTGATATTTCTTATATTGTTCATCAGTCAGGATACTCTTTATTTTAGCTTCTCCCTCTTTTCTCTTCTTTTGCATCTCTTCGCGCGAAGGTCTTTCATTAGAATTTCTCTTTGTCGGTCGCATTTCTTCCATTGCAGCCTTAAAATCCTTGGCTTGCTTTTCATTCAGTCCCAGATCGGTTATTATCTGTTCGATACGCTTCTCTCTGTCAACTTTTCCTTTTTGACGATCCTGAGCCATACATACTGTTGAGCCGATTAACAACACAACAAGTAAACTTAAAATTTGTTTTCTCATAATTCTAACATAATATTAAATGAATAATATATGTTAGACCTTATAAGTGGCTGAAAGTTAATTCTATTCCAAAGAAAAAATACAGTTTTCACATTATTTATCTAACAAGAAAACGTTTTCCCTGTAGCTTTGCCATACCAGCGACGACGTCTTACGTGGAGATAAACAGGTTTGCCACGCAGAGGAAAGTTCTGGATCACTTTCTCATCAGTAAAACCATGTGAAATCACAGTTCCACTCTTGTAATCTGAACGTTCCAGGTAGTGTTTTCATGAAGTCGTCATGCCAACAGGAGATCTCGAAATACTCCATTAAAACTTCGGGGAAGATGACTCGTAGTAGCTTATGCAGGTTGCGATTGGAAGGTATTGGACGTTGAGCCCAGCAAACCAATGAGTTACGAGGAGTAGAAAAGAAAAGCGGAGAGAGTTTTTCAACTTTCTCCGCCTCAGTACCCAGACCCGGTATAAGCTATAGAAATCATAGGAAAACAAAAGAAAATCAAGCATTTAGTGTAATCACCCGATTACGGTACCTAAATCGGGATAAAACCTCTGAACAATGGCAAAGTTAGAAAATAAAACGAAAGAAAATCCCAAATTGGAGCAAAATAAGCTCTCGGACGGCAGAATCAGCCTTTACTTAGAGTATTATTTAGGTAGAGAGGAAAAGCCCGTATTGGATGAAAACGGTAATCAAGTGTACTATGATAAGTGGAAAGATGCAAGGCAAGCCCAAGTTTGCAGTAAAGCACAACAGGCGAAAAGAGAACCTTAGTCTGTATCTGTTTATATCAACAATTACACCAAGAAAGATATTCGCATGGTACAAATTGCGTTTAGCCGTTTTAAGGACTTCTTAAAAGAGCAATACCCCATGAATGAGTTTAGTATCAAACCGGAACTTATTACCAAGGAAATGATGGAGCAATTTGTAGCCTATTTGCAATCCCGAAGTGTGGGTGAAGGTGCTAAAAGCATTTACCAGCGTTTCAAGAAAGTTATTCGATATGCGATTGACCACGATGTAATGTTGAAAGACCCATCCAAAAGTGTTACCTGCAAAGTGGATAGCCAAATGCTTCGGAAAGATGTTCTTTCTCCCGAAGAAATCCAAAAGCTGGCGGCTTGCCATTATGACAACGAGAACCCGAATGTCAGACGGGCTTTTATATTCTGCTTATACTGCGGTTTGTGTTTCTGTGATGTAAAAGACCTTACCTATAAGAATGTGGATTACGCTAATCGGTTATTGAAGTTTGAGCAAAGCAAGACAAAGGGATATTCAGCCAGTAGTGGTGTAGTTATTCCCCTGAATGACAGCCTATTGTCTATCATTGGTGAAGCCCCGGTAGACAAAAACTGTTTGATATTCGATTTACCTACTTACGAAAGTTGCTGTAAATCAGTAAAGCGGTGGGTAAAGAGAGCCGGGATAGACAAACACATAAGCTGGCATTGCGCCCGACATTCGTTTGCCGTGAATATTCTGAACAATGGGGCAAATATCAAAACCGTAGCCAGCCTTTTAGGACATAGCGGATTAAAGCATACGGAGAAATACACCCGTGCGGTGGATAAATTAAAAGAGGAAGCTATAAATAGCCTGCCCGAACTAAAGTTTTAACCACAAAAGACTTATCTTTGTAACTATGAACTTTGAAGCATTAGTAAAACATATCAGCACGATACAGAACACATTGCAGGCACAAGCCGCACACGCTGTAAACCTTGCCCTCACTTCCCGTAACTGGCTTATGGGTTGCTATATCGTAGAATTTGAACAGAACGGGGAAGACCGTGCCGCATACGGTGAACAACTGTTGAAGAAGCTGGAACAACGGCTGAAAATAAAAGGTCTGAACGAGCGTAGATTTCGTGAATTTAGGCGGTTATACCTTGTTTACCCACAATTAAAAGTATCTGTCACACAATACATTGCATCACAAATTCAAATTCGGCAGTCATTAACCGCCGAATCTGAAAATGGCATTTGGAAATTTTCAACAGAACCTCTACAAACCGAAACATGGATGATTCCGGCTGATAGATTATTCAACAGATTATCTTCCACCCATTTAAATACCATATCGGGAATTGAGAACCCAGTAAAACGTGCTTTCTATGAAATGGAAACTATTCGTGGTTGCTGAGTTGGAACGACAAATAGCATCTTTATATTACGAACGTAGCGGACTATCCAAAAACAAAAAAGCACTCTCCCTTTAGTCCAACAACAAGCAACCTTATTACAGCCCAAAGATGTAATCAATACCCCTGTTACTTTGGAATTCTTAGGGTTGAATGAACGTGCATTAGTGACAGAAAACGATTTGGAGCAATCCATTCTTGACAATCTGCAACGCTTCCTATTAGAAATGGGACTTGGCTTCTGCTTTGAAGCCCGGCAAAAACGCATCTTGATTGATGAAGATTATTTCTTTACTGACCTTGTGTTCTATCACCGTATTTTGAAATGCCATGTTATTGTGGAATTAAAGATAGACAAGTTCCGCCATGAATATGCTTCACAGTTAAATATGTACCTCAACTACTTTAAAGCAGAAGTGATGCAGTCGGATGATAATCCGCCTATCGGCATTTTACTCTGCACCGAAAAGGGAGATGCATTAGTTAAATATGCCACTGCCGGATTAGACCCGAATATCTTTGTACAGAAGTACATGATAGAACTTCCAACCGAGGAAGAAATAAAAGAGTTCATTTCTTCCTCAAACTATTAAGGATAAATCAAGACTGAAAAAGATTGCTAAAAACGATACTGGCGAAAAAGGTAATACTATTTCTTTTTTCGCCAGTATCGTTTTTAGCTGTCAATAGAAATTGGTTTAGTTCGTTTTGGCTATATAGACAAAGGGATAAACTAAACATAGTTTAGTACCACCTATTTCTTTTGCCTATATCACATATCCACATCGTGGTTCTCTTTTCATCCCACCTTGCTAAAAATAGTCAAATTCCTTTTTAAACTATGAATGCAACAATATTATCCCTTTCTGTTTTCGTATTTTTGTAGAAAGAGCAAAAACATTGATAATGGATAATATAATAAGAAAGATACAAGAACTCTATCCTGTTTCGGATGATTCATTGCATCTGCTAAAGTACTGTTTCAAACAACAGACTTTTCCGGCTAAAACTATCATCATACAAGCTGGTCGTTTTGACAATCAGGTTTATTTTATAGAAAAAGGTATAACACGTTCATATATCCTGCATAATGGAAAAGAAATAACAACATGGTTTTCTATGGAAGGCGATGCGACTTGTGGTTCATGGGATTTATATCGGCACAAAGCAGGATTTGAATATGTAGAAACCTTAGAAGAAACTTTAACCTACTCCATTTCTATAGACAAGTTGAATGATTTATATAAATCCCGTATTGACATTGCCAATTGGATGAGAGTGTTACAGCAAGAAAATTTTCTACTTTTACAGGACATTCATATTTCCCGGCTGAACTTGTCTGCCCAAGAACGTTATGAAAAGTTGATAAAAGAATATCCCAGCATTTTCCACCGAGTGACTTTAGGACATATTGCCTCTTTTTTAGGAATAACACAACCTTCTCTTAGCAGAATCCGGTCAAGCCGATGATTTTTTAACATAGGACAAAAATAAAGAATTTCATTTTCCATACCTTTGTAAATCAATATAACGATACTAACATTCACTATATGAATAAAATAGTACAACCACAATGGCTTGAATGGACAAAAGAACTACAATTCATTGCCCAAGGGGGATTGACATATTCCAAAGATGTATTTGATATAGAACGCTTTGAACGCATTAGAGAAATTACAGCAGAAATGCTTAGTCTGCAAAGTGAAATACCCATAGAAAAAGTAAAGAATCTGTTTTGCAATGAAACAGGATTTCAAACTCCTAAATTAGATACACGAGCTGCTATATTCAAAGATGATAAAATACTGCTTGTGAAAGAGAAAAATGGAACTTGGTCTTTGCCCGGTGGTTGGGTCGATATAAATCAGAGTATCAAGACTAATACGGAAAAAGAAGTAAAAGAAGAAGCAGGATTAAATGTAAAAGCTATCCGGATAATAGCTATGCAAGATAGAAATTTGCATAATATTCCTCCCTATGCCTACAATGTTTGTAAAGTTTTTGTTCTTTGTGAGATTGAAAGCGGATATTTCCGACCCAATATTGAAACGGATGAGAGTGCCTATTTCGGATTGGAAGAATTACCTATTCTTGCAAAAGAGAAAAATAACGAAGAACAAATTAAAATGTGCTTTGCAGCTTACTACGATAGAAACTGGCAAGTATTATTTGACTAATAAATCAAACACATGAAATATAAACATATCGTATTCGACATAGACGGTACATTGATAGATACGGAATATGCAGTCATCAACTCTTTAATAAAAACAATTACAGAAATAACAGGAAGCGCACCTCAATATGAAAGTCTGAAATTTGCTTTAGGCATTACCGGAAGAAATGCGTTGGAATTACTCAAAATACCCGACATAGAAGATGCATTGAAACGATGGGATAGGAATATGAAATTACTCCAGCACACTATTCAACCTTTTCAAGGTATCAAAGAATGCTTGCAATCCCTTTTATCAAGAGGTTATATTTTAGGCATTGTAACCTCCAAAACATATCAAGAATATTATTCTGAATTTGAGCCATTAGGGTTAGCGGACTATTTTTCCACAATTGTATGTGCCGATGATACTGACGAACATAAGCCCCAAGCAGCACCCTTAGTAGCATATTTGGCTAAAGCCCATGTAAGCCCCGAAAACGCTCTCTATATTGGTGATAGTATTTATGATATTCAATGTGCTAACAATGCTGGTGTTGATTCCGGATTGGTTTTATGGAGCAATAATGTATCTAATCCTATACGTGCAGACTATTATTTTAAGACACCCAATGATATAAGTAAAATTCTATAAAAGACGAACTAACTAATTATGAAATTAAAAATATTAATAGATGAAAGCATTATTACAACAGAGTTTTTTTCGATTACTATCGGAATACTCACAGCGCAAAGTTTCTGCATCTGAACTAACAAAAACTGTTGAAGAATTAGCTATCCATGTAGCCAATTTCAGCATTAACGAGCAAGATTATAGTGTATTACTCCGCTATTTTTCTTTTGGTTTATGTCGTCTTAAGTCATACCATGTACGGTTTGGGATCAATGAATAACCCTGAGGGTTAAATATATAAATTGTTATCTTTGTCTCCAAATTAATTGCTTATGAAGTTAAATGGTTATCACCTTTTTCTTCCAGAAGGAACTTTGGATTACTTTGATCTTGTTGATGTGAAGGAAAGAGCTCCCCGAGAAGTATGCTGGTCAAGAAACAGAGAGTAAAGGGTCTTATGAGCCTGTTGTTGTTCAAGACTTTCCTCTTCGTGGCAAGAAAGTCTTTTTGAACCTCCGTCGTCGCCGTTGGATTTTGAAAAGCAGCAATGAGTATATTTCCCGCAATTGGCGTATGGTGGCTGAGGGTACTCGTTTGACGCAAGACTTTGCGTCTTTTTTAAAAGAACTATATTGATAATTATCCGATCAGTTGCAAGTTATTGGGTACTTTATATGGCGTTGACGGGGATTTGTTGGAACGTCAATACCGCAACCATTTAAGTAATTACCTACACTGGGATCAGCTTGCTCACGCAGAGAACTGGCTCCTGTTTGAGAAGAACATTGGTGCCTACGTCTGCATTGACGAAGTGGCTCTTTCCCGTGGAGAACTCTATACTGTGTTGATTAATAAAGAGACTTACGGTGGCAGTATTATTGGTATCATTAAAGGTACGGATGTTTGCACGGTTACCTCTGTCCTGCTTAAACTTTCGCGTCGTCGCCGCTACCAGGTGCGTGAGATAACATTGGATATGGCTCCCAATATGGAACAGATTGCCCGGACTTGCTTCCCTGCTGCCAAACGGGTTACGGATCGTTTCCATGTACAGAAATTAGCGTATGAAGCGGTTCAGGAGATGCGGGTGAAAGCTCGCTGGGAGGCTTTGGACGAAGAGTCCATACAGATAGCTTACGCCAAGGCCTGCGGAAAGATGTATCATGCGCCCGTTTTCGCCAATGGAGATACAAGAAAACAGTTGCTGGCAAGGAGTATTTATCTGCTTTACAAAAAAGAATCTCTATGGACTCAGTCTCAAAGGATACGGGCCGAGATTCTATTTAAAGAATATCCCGATATAAAGAAAGGATATTATATGGCCATGCGGTTAGGATCAATCTATCATCAGTGTAAGTTTAAAGATATAGCTTTGACAAGGCTTGCAAGGTGGTATGATGAAGTAGACAAAGCGGGGTTTCTCACCTTTGGAAGGGTAGCGCGCTCGATACAAACGCACTATATGAATATAATAAACTTCTTTGAAAGAAGGACTACCAATGCAGCAGCAGAATCATTTAATGCTAAAATCAAAGCGTTCAGGGCACAGTTCAGAGGAGTAAGAGATAAAGCATTTTTCTTGTACAGACTCGCTAAATTATATGCATAAAAACGAAAGCCCTCAGATTCTTACGTTGATCCAGCATAGCCAAAAGAAAATATAGCAGAACTGTAAAATATAAAAGAGGTTGTGCCAACGTTTTGACACAACCTCATTCTTCGTACCCAGACCCGGGGTCGAACCGGGATGGAAGTGAATCCACTGGTGTTTGAGACCAGCGCGTCTACCGATTCCGCCATCTGGGCGCGTGCTTGATTTCTCAATTGCGGTGCAAAGATACGACATTATTTTGAATTCACAATAGTTTGGCAAAAAAAAGGAGAAAAAAATAATAAAACATATCTTAAACACTTCTCTATTCAGAGAATAAACCGTACATTAGCAAAAACATTTAAAATAGAGTCACTATCATGACAAACATGAATAATTATTGCGTGATTATGGGTGGAGGTATCGGAAGCCGTTTTTGGCCGTTTAGCCGTAAAACACTCCCCAAACAGTTTTTAGATTTCTTCGGGACCGGGCGTTCACTTTTACAACAAACTTTTGACCGCTTCCAAAAAGTTATTCCAACAGAAAATATTTTCATTGTCACCAATGCAATGTATGCGGACTTAGTGAAAGAACAATTACCTGAAGTAAACGAAGATCAGATTCTGCTGGAACCGGCAAGACGGAACACCGCTCCTTGTATAGCATGGGCTTCCTACCACATTCGCGCATTAAATCCAAACGCTAATATCGTAGTCGCTCCTTCCGATCATTTAATTCTGAAAGAAGACGAATTTCTCGCTGCCATTGAAAAAGGACTGAACTTCGTATCGCGTTCCGAAAAACTATTGACACTGGGTATCAAGCCGAATCGTCCAGAGACAGGGTATGGATATATACAAATAGACGAACCTGCCGGAGAAAATTTCTACAGAGTGAAAACATTCACAGAAAAGCCGGAGCTGGAATTAGCCCAGGTATTTGTAGAAAGTGGAGAGTTTTATTGGAATTCCGGTCTATTTATGTGGAACGTAAATACAATCATCAAAGCCTGCGAATATCTGCTACCTGAACTGGCTTCAAAATTAGCGCCGGGAAAAGACATCTATGCCACCGAGAAGGAAAAAGCATTTATCGAAGAAAACTTCCCCGCATGCCCCAATGTATCTATCGACTTCGGCATTATGGAAAAAGCTGACAATGTATATGTATCTCTAGGAGACTTCGGCTGGTCGGATCTCGGAACGTGGGGATCACTCTACGATTTATCGGAAAGAGATCAGGATGGCAATGTCACTCTGAAATGCCATTCGCTTATCTATAACAGCAAAGATAATATGGTAGTACTTCCGAAAGGAAAACTTGCCGTAATCGACGGTCTGGAAGGATACCTGATTGCTGAGTCGAATAACGTGCTGTTAATCTGTCGTAAGGATGAAGAACATGCCATTCGTAAATATGTAAATGATGCCCAAATGCAACTCGGTGACGACTTTATTTAGAATTCACGATAGCAGAAATTTGATTAGAACAGAATAAAGGTAACAATATAAATAGCAAACGGTGAACTCCCTGTAACCTAAATACAGTTTGTTCACCGTTCACTGTTTTTTATAATGAAAAACTTTTGTGTGTCTAAACTATAAAGACTTAAATTATAGATCTCTAAATTATCTCTATTCCCTGTTCCTTACAAAGTTTCAGACCGAGATCCTTCAATCTGAACTTCTGAATCTTTCCGCTACCTGTCATCGGAAACTCGTC
Source organism: Bacteroides caccae (assembly GCF_002222615.2). Classification (NCBI taxonomy): domain Bacteria; kingdom Pseudomonadati; phylum Bacteroidota; class Bacteroidia; order Bacteroidales; family Bacteroidaceae; genus Bacteroides; species Bacteroides caccae. Next base: position 494,017 of record NZ_CP022412.2, read on the forward strand.
CACAAAGAAAATATATTTCGGTATTTTGTAACGGGAAATCTTGTTTCTGCAAAAGTCACGTACATCCTCCGCCTGTATCGTGACACCTTCCTGTAGAATGATGAACGCTCCAACAGCCTCACCATACTTCTTAGAAGGAATACCTGCAACCTGTACATCCTTCACTCCATCAAGTTTATAAAGGAACTCTTCTATCTCACGCGGATAAATATTTTCGCCACCGCGAATAATCATATCCTTGATACGTCCGGTGATGCGGTAATTGCCGTTTTCGTCCTTAATACCCAAATCGCCGGAGTGCAAGAAGTTATTTTTATCAAGCACTTCCGCCGTAGCTTCCGGGTTCTTATAATACCCCTTCATGGTGTTATATCCACGGTTACACATTTCTCCCTGTACACCCACCGGACATTCCTCACCTGTTTCCGGATCAATGACTTTCACTTCCGTAAATTCAAAATCGCGCCCAACCGTGTTACAACGCACATCAAATGAATCGTCAATACGGGTGGCAGTCATGCCGGGAGCCGTTTCCGTCAGACCATATACACTGGTCACCTTCATATACATCTTCTCCTCAACCTGTTTCATCAATTCAACAGGACACAGAGAGCCTGCCATAATACCTGTACGAAGACAAGACATATCAAACAAGTCGAACATCGGATGATGCAACTCGGCAATAAACATAGTAGGCACTCCATAAAGCGCCGTACAACGCTCTTTATGAATGGAAGCCAGCACAACCAACGGATCAAAACGCTCTACCATTACCTGCGTGCAACCATGAGTCAGGCAGTTCATGGTGGCCAATACAACCCCGAAACAATGGAACAACGGAACACAGCAACAAAGTTTATCATCTGCCGTAAACTTCATGTGCTCACCGGTCAGGAAACCATTGTTAGCTATATTATAATGTGTAAGCATTACCCCTTTCGGGAAACCGGTAGTTCCTGATGTATATTGCATATTTACCACATCGTGACAGTCAACTTTACTTTTAAGTTCATTTAGGCAACTATCCTCGATATTATTTCCCAACAACAGGATTTCCGCCGTGTTATACATTCCGCGATGTTTCTCCTGTCCGACATATACTACATTTTTCATATATGGAAAACGTTCGCTTTTCAAATACCCGCGTTCACAAATTTTCAATTCGGGAAGCATAGTATACGTCATTTGCACAAAATCACTATCTTTCTCACCATTTACGATACAAAGTGTGTGCATATCCGAGTTCTGGCAAAGATATTCCAACTCTGACTGTTTATAGTTCGTGTTCACAGTGACATATACGGCACCAATCTTAGCACAAGCATAAAGCAATGTAAGCCAATCGGGAACATTAGCGGCCCAGATACCTACGTGGGTGCCTCGTTCCACGCCAATGGCGATAAGTCCTTTCGCCATATCATCTACGCGACGATTCAATTGGCTCCAGGTAAATCGAAGATTGCGGTCGGAATATACGATATATTCCTTATCAGGAGTCTCTTCAGCCCAGTGTTCCAGCCACTGTCCCAAAGTACGGTCAAATAATTGCATACGATATACTTAAATCTTGGTTCTTACATAACATCAAATCGGTGTATAAACTACTGCCAGAATCTTTGCAGCCTGTCCCTCGTAAGCATGTACATGGTGAGGAACGATAGAGTCATAATAAATACTATCGCCTTCTTCCAGAAGGTATGTATTCTTTCCATAACTGATTTCCATGATACCCTCCATAACCATGATAAACTCCTCTCCCTCATGAGAAGAAAGAACAAAGTCGGTATCTTCAGTTGGCATTACATCAATGATGAATGGCTCCATGTGACGGTCGGCTTTCGATTTGGACAAAGAATGGTATTCCATGTGTTTGCGTGAGTGAATCGCATTATTGGAGAAGCTGATAGCGTCTTTTGCCTCTTTCTTACGGCATACCACCGGTCCCACTTCGTCCTGATCGTCCAAGAAAGTCCCCAGCCGTACACCCAATACACGAGCAATCTTAATCAACGGAGCAAGAGAAGGGATATCGATATTATTTTCGATACGCTCAATCTGTTCCATAGCCAAACCAGAACGCTGCGCCAATTCTTCTATGGTTATTGATTTATCTTCGCGGAGTGACTTAATTTTCTCTCCTACAATTTTACTTGTATCCATATTGTAAGCATTTTAGTTGTCAAAGGTGATAAATTATAATAATTAAGTTGCAAAAATAACAAAATCTTTAGATGAGCACAATTATAACCAAAGAAAATATGACTATCCGATAGAAAAAGGGAGAAACTAAAAAGCCGTTCCTCATAATGAGAAACGGCTTCTTCAATTTTTTCGCGGCAAGTAGATTACTTACGCAAACCGAGTTCTTTAACAATAGCACGATATCTTGTGATATCTTTAGCTTTCAAGTAATCGAGCAAACGACGACGTTTAGCTACCAACATTGTTAAGGCTCTCTCTGTACTATAATCTTTTCTGTTGAGCTTCATGTGCTCAGTCAGACGAGAAATACGGTAGGAAAACAAAGCTATCTGCGCCTCAGTTGAGCCAGTATCAGTGTTAGACTTCCCGTACTTTCCGAAGATTTCTTGCTTTTTAGCAGCGTCTAAATACATAATTTTTAGAATTTTGATATAGTAAATATTCTTTTGAGCGTGCAAAGATAGGCATTATCTTTATATCCCACAACGTTTTACAAGAAAAAAATGCGAGTATAGCATATATTTCTAATCCTATTTTCGTACCTTTGCAGCCAAATAATAGGTATTATATGCAAAATATTCGAAACATTGCAATCATTGCCCATGTTGACCATGGGAAAACAACGCTGGTTGACAAAATGCTGTTGGCCGGAAATTTGTTCCGCAACAATCAAAATAGTGGTGAACTTATCCTGGATAACAACGACTTGGAGCGCGAACGTGGTATAACGATTCTTTCCAAGAACGTTTCCATTAACTACAACGGTACTAAAATTAATATTATTGATACTCCGGGACACAGTGACTTCGGTGGTGAAGTTGAACGCGTATTGAATATGGCCGATGGTTGTATTCTGCTGGTCGACGCATTTGAAGGTCCGATGCCCCAGACTCGTTTCGTGCTGCAAAAAGCATTGGAAATTGGTTTGAAACCGATTGTAGTAGTCAATAAGGTAGATAAGCCGAACTGCCGTCCGGAAGAAGTATACGAAATGGTTTTCGACTTGATGTTCAGCCTCAACGCTACGGAAGATCAATTGGATTTCCCCGTTATCTATGGTTCTGCCAAGAACAACTGGATGAGCACCGATTGGCAGAAGCCGACTGAAACGATCACTCCGCTACTGGATTGTATCATCGAGAACATTCCGGCTCCGACACAGTTAGAAGGTACTCCGCAGATGTTGATTACTTCTCTGGATTATTCTTCTTATACCGGACGTATCGCCGTAGGTCGTGTGCATCGCGGTACATTAAAAGAAGGTATGAACGTAACGCTTGTAAAGCGCAACGGTGATATGCTTAAAAGTAAAATTAAAGAACTTCATGTATTCGAAGGTCTAGGCCGTGTAAAAACAAGTGAAGTTTCTTCTGGAGATATTTGTGCATTGGTAGGTATCGACGGATTTGAAATCGGAGATACTGTTTGTGACTTCGAAAATCCGGAGGCATTGCCACCTATTGCAATCGACGAGCCGACAATGAGTATGTTATTTGCCATCAACGACTCTCCGTTCTTCGGAAAAGACGGCAAGTTTGTAACTTCACGCCACATCCATGACCGTTTGATGAGGGAACTCGACAAGAATCTGGCTCTTCGCGTAAAGAAGAGTGAAGAGGATGGTAAATGGATTGTTTCCGGCCGTGGTGTACTTCACCTTTCCGTACTGATTGAAACAATGCGCCGCGAAGGATACGAATTGCAGGTAGGTCAGCCACAGGTTATCTACAGAGAAATAGACGGTGTAAAATGCGAACCGATTGAAGAACTGACAATCAACGTACCGGAAGAATATTCCAGTAAGATTATTGATATGGTAACCCGCCGTAAAGGTGAAATGGTCAAAATGGAAAATACGGGCGAACGTATCAATCTCGAATTTGATATGCCTTCACGTGGGATCATCGGTCTTCGTACCAATGTGCTGACCGCCTCTGCCGGTGAAGCTATTATGGCACACCGTTTTAAAGAATACCAGCCATACAAAGGAGAAATCGAACGTCGTACCAATGGTTCTATGATTGCCATGGAAAGCGGAACCGCTTTTGCTTATGCTATCGACAAATTGCAGGATCGCGGTAAATTCTTTATCTTCCCGCAGGATGAAGTCTATGCAGGACAGGTGGTAGGTGAACACTCTCACGACAATGACTTGGTTATCAACGTTACCAAATCAAAGAAGTTGACCAATATGCGTGCTTCCGGTTCGGACGATAAAGTTCGTCTGATTCCTCCCGTTCAGTTCTCACTCGAAGAAGCATTGGAGTACATCAAGGAAGACGAATATGTAGAAGTAACCCCGAAAGCAATGCGTATGCGTAAAGTCATTTTGGACGAAATAGAGCGCAAACGTGCGAACAAGATCTAAAACAATTCACTTCAGATAAAACAAGAAAGCCCGTTGGAGAAGAATCTTTAGCGGGCTTTTCTTATTTTTTCAGCTCAACCATATTCAGTAACTTCCGCACAACCCAATAGCCGACTCTAGCTTCTGAAATACCTTTCTGCAACCGATGTGGACATACAAAATTATCATCTTTGATTTCCGCTTCCATATAATAGAAACAACAGAAAGGATCTAGTTCAAATGCCTTTGCATATTCCAGAATATGGGTCGAAATAAGAAAATGACAATTGGAATACTCCTTCAATAATTCATTTACCGCAACGGAAGCCTCAAATGCATCTTTAGCATTAGTCCCCCGAAACATCTCATCCAGAATGACCAGACATTTCTTTCCGGTTCCCGCCTTTTGTAGAACTTCCTTAATACGAAGCACTTCCGCCATAAAATGACTTCGCCCGTCCCGCAAAGAATCAGGCAAGTTGATAGATGTATATATCCCCTCATAAACAGGACAAATCATTGACTTAACCGGAACGGGCAGACCGCAATGAGCTAACCAGACAGCCAGCGCCAAAGCCTTCAAAGTTGTCGATTTTCCCGCCATGTTGGAACCTGTAAAAAGACATATATTCCCACAGGACATTTCCCAATTATTCTTTTGCGCATTTTCCACAAAAGGATGTACAATACCTTCAACAGAGAACTCCATTGTCTGCACCATGGTCGGAGTGAAACAGAAATTCTTTGCCTTCGCTACCCGATGCGCCGTCCTGCAAACATCAAACATGTAGACAACAGACAACAACTCCCTTATGGACAATAACCGTGTACAACGAAATAAATAATCATATTTATCTATGGCATAATTCGACAAGCGTGCCTTTTCATCTAAAGTTTGTTGCAGAACTTCCTCTAATTCACTTCCATGCAAAAGTTCCTGTACCTTATCAGCTGTTTCTTTTAAAAGTTGTGGCATATTCCCCCCTGCTGCAATAGTCCATTTCTCCAAACGGTGCAACATGAGAAAAACCAATTTCACTCCTCGGGAAACCACATACCGGTTCGGATCATATCGTACAAGACGATCAATAATCGTCGCACATGAAAGTAATATATTTGCTCCCCTTATCTGTTCGCGATATTCCAGATAATATTCAATAAAGTCCAGTTCTTCCTCATTTAAAGGAAGTTCCGGCAAGAAATCCCAGGCGATAGCTTCCTGACGTTTACAAATCTCTTCCCAATCACTCAACGGATGCATAATCCAATCCAGCATCAGCGACTTTCCTTTCTTCGTTTCTGCTTTTAAAAACAAAGAACAAAGCGCCTGCTCACCATACACATTCCCTGTAACGTTCAAATCCGCATAAGTCTGTTTATCAGCGTCCAAATATACCATAGTATGATTTTTATCCAACTTCACAAAAATAGACAAAGTAAGAATAGACTAGTAATAAAGAACTTTTTAATAAGCTTTTTTAATACAACAACACTCCCACTACACCAGCAAGACAGATCAGCAGAATAGGATGTAGCTCCCATTTCCATGTAATCAGAAAAGCACCGACAAAAATCCCAATACTTTTATAATCAATAAAGTTATCTTTGTTCATCATCAGTAAGGCTGCCGAAGCAATCAATGCCACAGACATAGGAAGCAGCCCCGACATCGCCGCCTTGATATACTTATTATCTTTGCATTTGGCAAAGAAATAAGAAATGAGCAATACTAAAATAAAAGAAGGCAAACAAACTGCCACAGTAGCAAGCACCGCTCCCCATACACTTTGTGTAACTGCATATCCCACGTAAGTAGCACTATTAATTCCAATCGGACCCGGTGTCATTTGCGAAATCGCCACTACATCCGTAAATTGCTGGGGAGTCAGCCAATGATGAATATCCACAATTTCGTGTTGAATAAGGGAAAGCATAGCATAGCCACCTCCGAAGCCAAACGTACCTATCTTCAGATACACCCAAAGTAATTGTAAATATATCATGCCTTTATATCTTTAATCTTATCTTTCAACCATAAAGTATAAACCAGTCCGCCCGCAATTCCCGCCAATACTACATAAATAGGAGAAAGTCCGAATTGCCAGATCAACACAGTAGCAATGAGGGGGGCCATCAACTGTATATATTTCAGCTTCAATGCCCTAACCGCAGATATGCAAGGGAATAAAATCAATGCCACCACTGCCGGCCGTATTCCGTTAAAGATACGGATCATCACCTCATTATCCTGAAAACGGGCAAAGAACATCGCAATCAACATCATAATAACAAAAGAAGGCAATATGGTAGCCAGTGCGCACACCAGGCTACCAATCACCTTATGAAGTTTATAACCTACAAAAATAGATATGTTTACTGCGAAAACACCGGGCAATGACTGGGTCAAGGCAAACATTTCCATAAATTCCTCTTTACTCATCCACTTTTTCTTGACTATCTCCCGTTCTATCAACGGAATCATGGCATATCCACCTCCAATGGTGAACATACCAATTTTCGCAAATGTATAAAAGAGTTTCAAATAAGTAACAATCATTTTTCTGTCAGCGTTTTAGCAATTCCCCCTTCACGCTATCATACTTTAGTTGATAACTATGTCCTTTTACAGTTTTAAAAGACAAAGTCTTGCCGGCATATTTCACAATACATCTTTCACCTGACTTTGACAGGATAGTCGCTTCCTTCAAAAGTCCGTTCTCCCATATCATGTCTACCTCGAAATTTCCTTTCGCACATATACCCCGGACAGAGCCTTCCTTCCATGCATCCGGCAAAGCAGGAAGCAGTTGGATAAATCCCATGTGACTTTGCAGTAACATCTCCGTAATACCGGCCGTACCACCAAAGTTTCCATCAATCTGGAAAGGCGGATGCGTATCCCATAAATTATCAAGCGTACCGTTCTTCAGCAGATTAGCAAATAAGGTATAAGCATGATTGCCGTCCTGCAAGCGAGCCCACTGGTTCAACTTCCATCCCATACTCCAACCCGTAGCCCCGTCACCACGATGCACCAATACTACTTTGGCAGCTTCAGCCAATTCGGGAGTAGTGACAGGAGAAACCGTATGTCCCGGATGCAGACCAAACAGATGATTTACATGGCGGTGTTCATCTTTCGGATCGTCAATATCTACCGACCATTCCATTAATTGCCCATAACGGCCGATCTTATAAGGAACGAGATTGGCAAGCACCTGTTCCCATTCCTTACGTTCTTTCTTATCCACTCCCAATTCCTCGCTCGCCTTGATGGCATCCAATAGGATTTCACGCACAACGGCGTGTACAAATGTGGCCCCCTGATCAATAGGGCCATGTTCGGGTGAAGTGGACGGTGCCGCAGTATAAGTTCCGTCCGGCTTATGCCACAAATAATCAACTGCAAAATTGGCACTGCTCTTTATCAACTCATATCCCGTCTCTTTCAAGAATTTCAAATCCCGTGTATAGTCATAATACTCCCAAATATGCGTAGCTAGCCAAGGGCCTGCCATTGGATTAAAGTTCCACGACATATCTTGACTTTCCAGTGGAGCAGTAAACCCAAAGATATTAGCAGAAATAGATGCAGTCCAGCCCCTCGCACCAAAATAAGACTGAGCCGTCTTTTCACCCGGCTTCACTAATGTGCGGATAAAATCAATTAACGGCAACATGCATTCCTCCAGATTCGTAGAACAGGCAGGCCAATAATTCATCTGAATATTTATGTTATTATGATAATCAACACGCCAAGGCCCATCAACGTTATTATGCCAAATACCTTGCAGGTTGGCCGGCATATTGCCCGGACGAGAACTTGCAATCAGAAGATAACGGCCGAATTGAAAATAAAGTTCCTCCAGATAATAGTCCGGCTGCCCTTTCCGATAATTTTTCAACCGCTGCCCGGTCGGTAAATTACCGGTCTTTACCGTTGGATTCAGATTCAACTTCACCCGATTGAATAAAGCAGCGTAATCCTGATAATGCTCATTCAACAGAGCCGAATAACCTTTGGCCACCGCATTAGCCAGCCATTGGCCCGTTGTTTCGACAGGATTGACCCCGACATACGTTTTCGGATTCTTAAAGTCTGGAGCAAAGTTAGCCTTATAGTCAGTATCCGCAGTGACATAAAAGACAACTTCATCCGCTCCCTTCACGGTGAGTTTCCCATTTCTATTGACCAATGTTCCACCTTTAGTCTCCGCTTGGATACGGACTACATATTTCATTCCATTATTATCCAGCGCAGCCGAATAAACCAAGCCATTATCACCTTGAGCCACCATACTACCTGTCGATACCGGATTAGGAGCATAACTGAATATCAGGTTCTGCTTGCCCGGCCGGTCGGCACTGAAACGCATGACCAGCACATTAGCAGGATAAGAAATAAAATAATTCCGTTGGTACGCTACATCGTCTTTTTTAAACTGCACTACAGCCATAGCAGAGTCCAAAGAAAGAATACGCTTATAATCACTCATACCAATAATATTCAGCCCGGTCTCCACATAAAACTCTCCCATAGTCGTAAAACTACCGAAACGGAAAGGCTTTTCCCTGCTGCCCTCATAAGGTACTTCACTATTAAAATTCTGTCTCGTCAGCCTCTCCGCTTTAACTTGGTCTCCTTCCGTAAATGCTTTACGTATTTCATCAAGGATATGCGCTGACTGTTTATTGACATTCCAGTAGTAATCCGCTCCTTTCGCTGTGTTAGGACCACCCCGCCAGAGTGTCTTTTCATTAAAAGTAATCCGTTCAGCTTCGACCGATCCCATAATATTCGCCCCTATACTGCCATTTCCAATAGGCAATGATTGTGACTCCCATGCAGCATCCGGATTACGAGCTGTATCACCGGCGGTTTCCGGTTTATTTTCACCTTTCCACATATCCGGTCTGCCACCATACCATACGGCATGTCCTTGCAAAGTATTCGGAGCATCAAACCAAATAGCAAGTCCTTTTGTATAATCTGTCCCTCCGGCACAAACTGCAGAGGAGACAAGTAAAGTACTGATAAAAAATGAATAAAGTTTCTTCATTGTCATAGTATTTATTTTTGGGGGTTAAAAATCAACCTTGATATATTTCTTTTTCATCTGTCTAAATTCCATTTTTTTATCACAAACCTCCTCCAGCTTATTCTCTCTGATTACAACACCTTTACAACCATTCAAAATAAACAAAGGCTTTTGACGAAAATCGTCCGAAGAAGTACATTCTACATGATTCTTTTTAAAAATCAAATCCTTCGTACTTTTGGCGTATAACACCGGATTTCCGAATGTACGAAACGTATTACCTATGATACGCACATTTCTATGCACCGGACGTTCCGCATCCACCACCATATTAGAAGGATGCAACGCAATGACTGCATTTTCAGGTCCTCCACTATACGCACAGCCGATAAATATATTGTTCTGAATCAAAACATCATTCACCGGTCCCGATTCATACCAGCCTTCGGCATCTCCTTCTATCAGGATAGCGCTCATGCCCGTTTTATAATAAGTATTATCTGCAATCACTACTTTTCGGGGAGTAGTCATTAAGGTACCCCGCGTACTTGTCCTCGTAAAATAACAATGACGAATTTCCACTTCGGGCGTGCAACTGATATTCTCCACACAATCGTGATTCAGTTCCAATTCACCGGGAATATCCCGATTGAAGGTGACTTGAACAATACGGTCTGTCAACCGTTTCACAGCAACCACTTGCGCAGATGCAAAACGTTCCATAGTAGACGCCTTGACAAAAGCGACCGTATCCCCCTCAAAGTAAGCGTTATACCCATAGCTCTGTCCATGCATGAAACGCAAATTCAAAGTACGGGTGTTTATTTTCTCAACGGCACGCAAGTTAGTACCGTGCACATTTATCGGATCATCCTGTGCACCCGCAAAATAACAACCAACTATCTTCACCTTTCCACTACATCCGGAAAAGTGCATCATATCCGCAGAAGCTGCCAACAACCTGCCACTGCCTTCGCGCGGCATACATTTCACTTTATCCATTGTAATATTACGAGTGTATTGACTTACTATACCAAGCCCATGCATATAGTGCATCTGCACCCGGTTAAGTGTAATATCTCGGCTTTCGAAAATAAACCATCCCACCTGGTCACGAATAATGTCACGAATTGTCAAAGTATTCCCCACTTTCGGGCGAAATCCTTCCGGGACATGGAAACGTACTACATTCGGGGCCACCCCTTCCGCCTCCGCAGCAGCAAGCACATTCCACCCCTGACTATAACGGAAAGTACTATCAACAGGACTATATTCTATACAATGATTCTTGTTTGAACGCCAACCCTCACCAAAGAGGCTCATCCGCCCATTCACTATTTCATAACGTGTGTCACGATGTACAACAACTTCCACCTCATCATCTTCCACACGGGCAAATGTCATTTCCGAACCGGCAGGACGTTCAGAATCAATATGCAAATCTTTAAACACCAGATTCTTACAACGTTCGAGAGCGATAGTCGTCATTTTCCCGTGAAACATCAGCGTTGCTCCGTTTCCCTCAATCGTCAGATCTTTCATATCTTCAAACAGCAGACCGATAGTTTTCACTTTGGAAGGACACTCTTGTTCGGTCGATGTATTCGATATAAAATATTTCCGCCGGATAGCACCTTCGGGCCAGATATCATAACGCCCTTTCTCAAAAGAGAGCACGCGAGCACCACTTCGCTTACATTCACTAATAGCTTCCTGCAAACAGGTCACACAATTTTCATATGTATACGGATGTGCTCCGAAGTTTGAAACACGGATAGTATCTTTTTGTTGCGCCCGGGTAATACCGGAAATTCCGACTATTGACAAGCATATAAATAAAGCAATAAATCTCATAAGCAAATATGTATTAAAGAAGAAGTTGTCGCGTTACTTTATATTTATACAAAGATAGCGAATTATGTTCGATTATTAAATAAAGAGCCGCCATCAAATCGCATTTATTCACATAAACCCGATTCTCCAGCGGCTCTAACCTTTCTTTAGTGAGAAATATAGCTATCTATTGAACTCTGTCACTTCAACGGACTCACTATTAATAATATTATTTCTTACTTGTCGTAAACATTATCTCTGCAATACTTGCATTTACACCATTATTACTACCCGTAACCAAAGCACGTATATATCTTCCTTTTACAGGTTCCGGCAACAGCAGGGTTTGGGCATTGGTCGCCTTTTCACTAGGGAAGTTCAATTGTCCCAATTCTGTCCAATGTTCTTCACTTTCACCTATGCTGAATATAACAGTTTTAGTATCTCCGTTACCTTGCCTTCTTGCCAGTTCTATCGAAAGAATATCCTGTTGTGATTTCATATCAATAATGATTTCATGTGGCAATGGAGGATTAGCCCCTTCACCTTTCCATTGTGAGTGCCAGAAACTGGCAAGATCTCCGTCAAGGATACAGGTGGCAATACCATATTTACCAGCATTTTCTCCAACCTTTTCTTCTGTCGAAGCCGAGATTCCCCAATCCGTTCTGTCTGCATCAACATATTGTTCGTGAACCGCATCCCAATCTTCTTTTGAAATGGTATAATAAGCAGGAAAATCCATTATTTTTTCCAAAGTTGGAATATCATCGAAAGCGTCATCAGCTGGCTTAAATGTAGATATCAACTTAAATGATGTCTTAAGGACCGCATCCGGTATAACCGTAGAAGTTTGCCCTTCATCTACTTTGATGATTTTCTCCTTTCCCTCATTATTTGTATACGTCAACGTAGTTCCGGTACACCCCTCTAACGGAACCCAATTAATCGTTACTCCGTTCAAATCTGCCGAGATCGAATTAATTCCCTGAGCTGATAGACTGGCCTGATAAGTGGAACCGTACACTTCACCCGCAATAGTTCTTACCAAAGACTCTTTACCTGTATCACTCCTCGTTATCATATTGAATATATATTTCCCTTCCGGAAGGTCAATAATCGTCGATATAGGATCCTTTATAACACGATTCTCCGGAACAGGAACTACCACAGGATTTTCATTTCCCTCCCACGTAATCACACAAGAGCTGATTCGTGGGTCGGCATTCAGATACCACTCCAACTTGACACGATTGAACCCGCTATAGGCACTCAAATCCTGAACGGCCCCGAGATAGGTTTCTTCTCCCATTTCAAGGTATTTTTCGTGTATCTCATACATATCTCCGCAAGCGGTCATCAAAAAGGCTGACAAGCCACAAGCTATATATCTTATTATATTTTTCATAATCTGATTTTTTTAATTACTCTGTTGCAGGTTGTCCCCAGAAAGTCATTTCGCCAATCTGAGCGTAAGTACCTCCACTCCAGGTTTCAAGCATAAGAATTCTTACATAACGGAAATTAGGAGCTTCAATGGGAACTTCGTGTTCATCGCCATTCTGTATATATTCAATATCTTCATTGGTTATATTCGGATTATCTTGTCCGGAAGGTTTATAACATTCAACATCCATAATCTTCGTCCAACCCTCAAAGGTAGGATACATGATACCATCTTTTTCCACACCGCTATTATACATTTCGTCCGTAAGTTCCGTACAACCATAAATCACATATTTCTTCAAATTATTATGAGTATAGGTCCAAACGTTCGCATCTCCTCTGCGTTGCCACATCTTGAAACGGCTTACCTTGGCAACCTGTCCCATATCGAACGTTATACACCGACCAGGGGCAGGGTTATCACTATTAGTAACACTATGGAAACAGTCTGTGTTATTATTACCCTGCCAGATATTTCGTATCGGCAGACCACCCATTGCCTCACAATCACCAGGCAAACGTGTCGGAAGTTCTTTAAATTTCGACTTGTCAAGTTCCTCTTCATACAAAGGATTGCTTTCCAGCTCCAACATCTCGGAATAATTATCCCAACGGTCACGAATTCTGTATCCTAACGTGATTGGTTCAGCAGCCAATCCCCGGATTTTAGCTTGCCCTTCCACTATACTGGAATAGAAATTCTCCAAAGAAACCCATTCTCCGTTTTCCTTTTTGGTAACTTCCAGAATAATATTCTGTCGAGTCGGATTTTTCCACGTCAAACTCACTCCTCCAAAACTATCAGTAATCTTGAGTGACTCATAAATATATTCTACAGGAGGAGTTAATGGACTGATAGAAACGGTTTTCGGTTCAGACTCGTTCTGGCTTTTGTCTACACTCTTCAAAAAGATATTATAGTCACCCACCTTTCCGAATCCTTCTACGATCAAGCTATCTACATAAGGAGAAGCTTTTGTGGTTCTTTCCACCCCATTAATCATATAAGACGCCACAACACACAAGAGATCATCATCTTTCGGAGGAGTATAACGAATGATAGCTCCTCCATTAATGTTCTCCACCTCTATATTCGTAGGCAATCCCGGTGCTACACTGTCGGTAGCATTGAGACCAATCTTTTCGTCCTGCCCACATCCTGCTAGGCAGAGTGTACCGAGCAATGTGACGAACGCATATTTCACAAGCTCTGATATATTATTCATATTTCTCATATTTCCAGTCATTTTAAATTATGAATATCATAGTTACCACCCTGGGTTTTGTACCAGGTTCGGATCTTTCAATATTGTTTCCAGTTTCAACGGCCACAAATAGTCCTTATAACTATACTTTGAACGTAAGTAGATAGTGGTTACTCTATAAAATTCCTGGGCAGTCTCTCCTTGAATATGCCACCCTTTCACTTCGCGGGGAAGTTCTTTTTTCCAACGACGCAAGTCCCAGAAACGTTTTCCTTCACAGGCCAGTTCATTCAAACGTTCCATGCGAATGATTTCACGCATACCGTTTTTCGTATTAGGCTTATCCGGGGACTTGGAATATTTACTCCACGACTCCTTTACCCCCTTCAACCCTGCACGTTCGCGAACCAAGTCCACGTAATCATATACATCCTGTGTGGGTGATTCCTGCGATTCATTCAAAGCTTCCGCATACATCAGATACAAATCAGCAAGACGTATGATTGGGAACGAATAACGGTAGGGAGAGAAACCGTCTTTTGTCAAACCAGTCTTATAGCTACATACCTTTTTATTCAAATATCCCGTATATGAATGGTCTTCCGAAGTCTGGCGCCCTGATACCTCCTTTGCCCGAAAATGATAGAAAGCAAGATTTGCCGGCTCATCATTCGTATAACCATCTCCATACCATGTTCCACGGTCGAATGACAATGAAGCATAGAAACGCGGTTCACGGTTCAAGTGAAGATAGGCTGTTTGCTCTCCTATCTGAAGGTAATATTTATTATTTCCCTCATCCGGGATAGTGGTAATCTCATAGCGGTTAGGATAATTAGCCGTCCAGAAATCACTGTTATCTTCAGAAATAGGCACACCATTTGAAGAATAGAATGCTTCGGCTACTGATAAAGTTGGTCCTAAAACAGAACGCGCGTTATAGTGGCTCCCCTTCGTATGTTTAGCCATTGCAACCGTCTGCAATCCGTTAACGTTCCGAGTACTTCCCCAAATAATTTCTTCATTCCATTTTTCTGTGACAGCCTCACCGATATCCAGCAGTTTGCGTGTTGCCGCAGAAATACTATTGATCGGCAAAGAGAAAGTATAAAGTTTCTCGTGACCATTTTCTTTTGCACAATTTATCGCTTCAAGCGCTGCGTCTGCTGCCAATTTCCATTTACTGTTATCAACCTGTGTCGGGAACAAATGCCTACCCTGATTATCTTTCACATTAATATAATCCGAATTTCCATTAAACAAAGGGCTGGCAGCCAATAATAACAATTGTGCTTTTACTGCTTTTGCAATTGGCTGGGTGATGCGCCCCATCTCCTGTCCTGGATCTGTGATCTTTGAAGGCAGATCTTTATATGCTTCATCCAGCAGGTTAGAGATATAAGCCACTACATCATCCACCGGCTCGCGATAACGCCTTACTTCATCCTGTGAAGCATCTACCGCAATATTAGTATCCATGATAGGAATAGGACCGTAAAGCATAAACAGATAATAATGATAATATGCTTTGAGGAATTTTACTTCCGCAATCCAACGGGTGCGTTCATAATTCTGCAAATCGAGAGGTTTGTTGATATTTTCCAAGAAAATATTACAATCGCGGATAGCTACCCAAAGATTGGTTCCCCCATTTCCTCCATCCCAAAAATTCTGGTAGGGGTCATTATTATTTTGTTCACCGCGACCTATTTCCCATGCGTTGAGAGAGATACGCTGATCTATAAAACCGGTTCCTTTAGGCATTAACCAATGTTCATCACCTGCCAAAAAGCCAATGGAGCCACCCTGATCCCATGAAGGCAGGTAACTATAACAAGTATGTAGAAACTTAAATGAATTAATGCGGTTGCTGAAGGCATTATCCATGCTTGGAGTACCTTCGGGCACTATATCTAGGTAATCACTACAAGAAGTGCTACACAGCATGGCAGCAATCACGAGTGATATGGATATGATTATTTTTTTCATATAACATGTTTTAGAGTGAAAGTTGAATACCTACATTAAATACTCGTTGAACAGGATATCCCAAACCGTTGTTCCCCATTTCCGTATCCCAAATTTTGAATTTGGAAATATTGAACAAGTTCGTCCCGCTTACGTAAATACGCAAGTTTTCCAATTTAGCTTTACTGGTCAGCCGCTTTGGAAGCGTATAGCCTATTTCTGCCGATTTCATACGCAAGAAAGTACCGTCACGCAACCACCATGTACTCGACTGGTTATTATTACTGATAGCCGTATCCGACAACCGTGGCCAGAAAGCATACATATTCTGGTTGGACTCGCTCCAATGATTATTGGCGATAACCTGAAGCAAAGCATTGTTAGCCTGTTTTCCTCCCAATTCGTTGTCCGGGTCATAAGGCTGGGCAAACGGAGTGATACGCAAAGGGTCAATAAAGAAGGAAGACCGTGCCGATCCCTGGAAGAAGCAGTTAAAATCAAACGCTTTATATCCGACAGAAAAACCGAAACCATAAATAATTTCCGGCGTAGTCGGATAACCGATAGGTACAATATCCTGCTCGTCGATGATTCCGTCACGATTGATATCTTTATATTTGATATCTCCGGCCGTATATTCGCCAAATTGTTGTTTCGGAGAGTTTGCCACATCTTCATCATCAACAAACAAACGTTCGGCTATGTAACCATAAGTCTGGCTCAGCTTAGAACCAATTTTACTTCTCCATGGAGTAGCCGAGTAGTCCGGTTCTTCGTATTCAGAAAATTCACTGCTAGCGTATGTGAAGTTACCTCTGACAGTAGTCCACCAATTTTTATTGAAGATATGCGAATAATCCAAAGAAATATCGACCCCATGTCCTTTAGCCTCACCGATATTTGCCCGGATAGGCGCCTGGAATCCCATCAAACTAGGAATATCGGCACGTTCTTGCAGAATATTCGTTCTTCTTTCTTTAAAATACTCCGCCTGAATCTCCAGATCATTGAATAATTTCAGTTCAAATCCCACATTCATTTTATGAGAAATTTCCCAACCAATCTTCGGATTAGCATAACGGCTGATAGAAATACCGTTATAACCTTCGTCAAAGTTTGTGCCGAAATTCATTCCCCTACCGGAATTATTCATATTTACTTCAGACAAATAGAAGAACCGGTTGTCATTATTAGAAATATTATCATTACCGACCAATCCGTATGAACCTTTCAACTTAAGCATATTGATAACTTTGGAAATTGGTTTGTCCGCCCAGAATTTTTCATTGGACACAACCCAGCCCAAACCTCCCGATGGGAAGAATCCCCAGCGATGACTCTTGTCAAAACGTTCGGAACCGTTGTAACCAAAGTTAAACTCCGCAAAATAACGGTCGGAGAATCCGTAAGTAAAACGTCCTGCTAATCCCAAATTACGGGTAGGGAGTGATTTCTGCAAGGTGTTTTCATTGCCACTTTTCCCTTCACGCACTGTATAAACCAACATACCACTGACATTGTGTTTTTCAACAAACGTCCGATCGTATGACAACGACGCTTCCAAATACAGGGAACTACCTACTTTTTTACTTCCCGGAGAGTATCCTAGATAATCTGTACCCAAATCCGGATTTAGAGCAGAGAGAGTGTATTCATCTTTTGTCTTATCATAACTATCCAAGGCATAATAGAACGGAGTATAAGAACGTTGAAGGTCATAATATGAAGTTCGCGTGACATTTCCCAACAAACGCCCTTTCAAGCCTTCGGTTATAAAACTGAAATCTTGCTTCAACTCCAACTGGGCAAGTATAACAGTGTTTTCATATTCTTTATAACCGCGTGCCATTTCAGCATATGGATTCAAGTAATTTGCACTAGTTCCATAATTACCGAACATAGGATGATTGGTATATTGGTTAGCTGCATCCGGAGCATACATAGCAGGAAAAAGAACCGGACTTGCTTTAATAGCCTGACTGTAAACCTGCGAACCGCCCTGTATCGGACCTTGATAACTATCAAACGTGCCGCTCACGCGCACTCCCAACTCGGTTGTTTTGGTCAGATTAATATTAACATTCGAACGTACCGTATATTTATCCAACTTAATATTATTATCAAAAAGGTTACTGGGAACCTGTTTCAAGATACCATTATCCCGCGAATAAGACAATGCTACATAGTAACGGGCTACACGGCCACCACCGCTAAGGCTCATGTTTCCGCGATAGTTAGTTGTGAAATCTTTGAATAGCATATCCTTCCAGTCTACCATCGGATAAGCCATCGGATTCAACCCTTTTTCGCGAGCAGCAATCGCGCTTTCCAGATAAGGTAATGCACCATCCGGATTTCGAGTTCTCACCGCCTCATTATGAAGTTTCATAAACGTCAGCGGATCAGCAATTTCAACCTCTTTGGAAGGAGCGGAGAACGAACTTTCTACCCTGAAAGATAATTTCATTTTACCTTCCGTACCTTCTTTTGTCGTTACAAGAATAACACCATTAGCACCACGCGCACCATAAAGCGCAGTAGCAGTAGCGTCTTTCAGAATGGAGAAACTGGCGATATCATCGGTATTCAATCTTGCCAAATCTGATGAAGTCAATTCAATGTTATCAATCAAAATCAACGGATCGGCTTTCCCTGTTCCAAATGTCGTCACACCACGAATAAAGAATTCGGCATTATCTTCACCCGGTTCTCCACTTCTTTGATAAGCAACTACTCCCGCCAACTTCCCTGCAAATCCGGTAGTAAGATTACTACTGGTAGTTTTTAACTCCGCCGGTTTGATAGTAGAAACGGAGCCTAATACGGACTCTTTCTTTTGTTTGGCAAAAGCTACAATCGTGACATCTTCAAGTGCAATACCGCTATCTTCTTTCATCGTCACAACACGAAAGACATTTAGATCTTTAGGGTTGAACGGAACAACTTTCTTCTCATATCCAATGTAAGAGAATTCTATATTTTTCGTGTTTGCCGGTACTTTCAGTACATAATTTCCGTCCAAGTCTGTAGCTACTCCGATACTGGTTCCCGGAATAAAAACACTGGCACCAATAATCGGTTCATTGTTAAAATCCAATACAACTCCTTTAATTGTATAGGTCTTGCCTGTCTGTTGTGGTGATGCAATATCCTGTTTGGCGTGAAGGGGAGGTAAACAAATACCATACAAACAAAACAGGATCAATAATCGCAGTATTCTTCCACAATTTTGTTTTTCATTCATCATAGAAATTAAAAGTGTTAACAATTCATTCTTATGCTTTTCGATAAGCATGAATCTGGGTTAATTAAAGGTTTTCAATAAATAAAGGATAGCACTTTCATCTATTAAATTGCTATCTTCACAAAAACGTTTATTTTTTCTTTGCCAGCATTCGTTATTAGTTTATAATCTTGTTAAAGGTGTTACACCGGAAATTCTCAAATAGACGGCATTTTCTATCTTATGAATCACATCCGTTTTTTCAAAAAATCCCACTACCCGATACTACATTCTGTTGCATCGGTTGTGGGAACTTGGGGGTATGTTAAGTTTCAAATAATACATTATACAAGACTTATTCAATCCCCGGACAAAAGCACTCTTTTTTCCATAAATTGAATATAAAAAACAAGATGATATAACCTGGTTATACTGTACCAGAGGAGATAAACTGTGCTGAGCTGTACTGTTCATAGGATATAAGGTCTTTTTTTATTTATCGCTACACTAAGTTCTACTGGAACTTCGTGATAAAAAAAGAATATATATCAGAGGGGTATGAAATGAAGAAAATAAGGACTCTACCAAAGTTAATTACAAAAAGCGCATAATATATAGATACAAAAATCACGATATAAACGCTTATTTGCAAATAAAACTATTGACAATTTATTTCATTGAGTAAAAATATTAAAACAGATAAGTTCTTTTTTTATATTTATCTGACCAGATAATAAAAACATTACTCAAATCTATTGCAATTACAAAAATTATCTATATATTTGCAACGTATTACAATTATTATTGCATACAAACTAACACATTAGTTCACTTTACAAAACGAATCACGAAGTTCCAGTAGAACTTGGTAAAAGTTATTTCAAACAAATTCTGAATAATCTTCTAATTGCATATTTTCTTTCAGTAAAAAAATCTATTAAATTTTATAATTATATATCTTTGAATAGTTTTTAAGGAACATATAGACTATCATCGGGAAGCTACATTTGAGACTTCATTCATATTCTAAATAGATTATTTCATTGCCTACTATTACTTCGCATAACCATAGTTATACGAAAAGAAGACTATAGTTACGCGAAATAAAAAACTAATAAAATAGTAAACAGTGAAAAAGAAACGCCTATAACGACAGGAATCATTTATTATACCAATACAGACTTTTCTTATTCATTGTAGTATTTTTAAATTTTCAAAAAGATACGATGTTTATACATCATTTGAAGTATAAAAAAGACAATGAGATAATTAGCAAAACTTAACCATACAGAATAATAGTTACCAAGAAACTGCTCTAAGCCATAGCTGATAGAAGCTGCTATACAACGGAAATTAACGACCTCACCTAAAATATAGGCAGTGATAGAGTTCATCCCATAAATTTTCAACCAATCCAACCCATAGGTATGCCCTTTATAGTCTATCCAATAATAAAATAATCCCATAAGCAGAAAGCAGAGTCCTCCGGAAAACAAAGTCATACTACAAGTCCATAGCCGCTTAATAATAGGCATTTGCAAACTCCATAGCAAAGATACCCCTATTAATACTATGCCTAACAATAACAAAAGCCTCACCACTCCCTTTCTATTTTCTTTTCCTTCTTTCATTATCTTTCCGGCAAAAGTACCTAGCATAACTGTTACTCCAAAAGTTAAGCTACTCCATATCCAAGTATAAGTATAATAAGGAGAAAAATGCCAGTTTCCATCTTCTCCCCAATACACACCATCCCGAAACTGGCCTAGCACTAGTCGGTCTACCTTTTCTGCAAAATTCCCTCCGGGAGTAAAATCGCCGAAGAAAGTCATCGGTATCCAGTAGAGCAGTAACAATAATAATGTAATGAGCACCTGATAACGGAAAGAACAGTGTAACAAAATTATTGCTGCAATAAGATAGCCTGTTGCTATCGCCTGCAACGTATTCGAATATAAATAAAGAGAATCAGGATTCAATCCCAAAAGGTTTCCCTGCACAATCATGCCGAAAATAAAAAGCAATACAAAGCGCTTTATTATTTTACGATAAATATGCCATTTATTAGGGGCATTTTTAAACTTGGAAAAGGAAAAAGGCATGGAGGCTCCTGTCATAAACAGGAAAAGTGGCATCACAAGGTCCCAGAACCGGAAACCAATCCAAGACTCATGATCGAACTGATATAAAATGTCATTAAGCCACGGAAAATTCAAACGTTGCCCCAAAGCCACAAATACCGGTTGAAAGAAAACTAAAAGAAAGAGGTCGAAACCCCGTAGGATATCGAGTGAAGCCAAACGCCCGGAGACGGGAGACAAAGGTGTATTCATAAACATTATAATTTTCAAATTAAAAAGGAGTCGTTGACATAACGTGCTTACTCACCACCTCAACGACTCCCAAGACCTCAATTGTTTGATTTCAGTTTATTTGCTACAAATATAAGAAAATAATACCTATTTATTCAACACAACTTTGACAGTCCATGTTTTCTTTGTTCCATTTGCAGCCATGACACTATATCTACGTTCTGAGGTCCAATCGCCCGGAGCCCCTAACTTCGGGGAGCCATCCAGTGGTGTCACGCGTGCAGCAGTAGACACATTGAAGTATACAACCAACTTATTCAACGACACTTTTGCACGTTCAGCATCAGTAAAACTGCCACTGGCAGCAGGAACCGTGAAAGTCGCAGTAACAACCGCTTCGTCTTCGTTGATACTATTGGACTTCTCCAATTCCTTCTCCGCCACCTTAAACTCACCTGTCAAAGCATCCTTCTCTGTTGTATAGTAGCGGTGATATGCACCGACTGAGGTAATTTCCGCTTCTTCATAAGCCTCAAGATCATCTTTACATGAGGAAACAAATGGCAAGCACAACAGTACAAGCAACCATTTTATGTCTGATAATTTAATTCTATTCATTGTTCTTGTTTCATTGATTAATAATTCGAATATTGGTTATCATTTTACCACAGAGGATTTTGGTCCTTCTCTGTTATAGCAGAGTTTGCATTAATCAAACTTTGCGGAATAGGATACAAATAGCGTTTCTTAGAAAAAGTACGGTCGGCATTTCCATATCCTTGTGTACCGATAAACATACGATGACGGTCACTGCTAATTTCAATAAATGTAGCCGGAGTACGCAATTCTTTGATGACTTCACTTCCGGAGGGTTGTCCGTCGTTTGCTTCTTCACCATATTTGCCCCAACGCAACAAAGACCAATAATAGTCGCCTTCCATTGGCAATTCTACATGACGCTCAATCTTATAATCTTTCCATGCCTCAACCAACGTGGATGCTTCGGATTCCGGCAAACCACCATGTACAGTGCGAGTCTGATTGAAAGTAGCTACTGCTTCTGACAGTTTTGAAGGGTCACTCTTTGCCAGACAAAGAAGGGCTTCAGCCTTATTCAACAGCGCACGTCCGTACCGGAAAATTACATAATGATAATCCGTAGGCACATCAACAAATATACGCCAGTCATTAATGTAGACACCTTTGCGCCACAAGTAATTGGTAGACCCCATTTCAGCGGTTCCCGGAGCCTCACCCAAACTACAACGTTGCAAGTTACCGGTCTTATGCATTGTGACTAATTCCCCATAATATTCACAGGAGTCCTGTACGATTGTCGCATAAAAACGTTTGTCGCGATGCGTATACATAAAATCATTAATACGGGTATCACGCCCTTTATCTTTCGTTTCATAAGCCAGAGAGTGTTCATCCAATTCATCAGCATTCACAGCCAGATCTCTTACAGCATCATTAGAAATGACATTGGTATTATTCACAAACTGGGAAGTCGTATTCCACTTTTTAGCTTCATTTGTCAGTTGGTCAATAACCAGATAATCATCTACCAAATTCTGGGAAGGCGAATGTTCCAGCCAGCACTCAAAGACCCAGTCTTTTTTAAACAAAGGACCACGTCCCAACTTTTTTAGATTATCATTTCCCTGATTAGGAATGACAGTCTGCATATAAGTATCACCGCCATTTGTATTTTCTTTACTGAAATATCTGGCTAAAATAATCTCCGTTGAAGAATAAGAGTTCTCCTGATTGAACATGCCACCATAATTGGCGTCCAAAGAATAACCTTGGATAGCATCTACCGCTACTACCGCTTGTTCCCATAATGTCTTCTTTCGTGTAGCATCCGTAGTGTAAGCAGCAGCCGTCAGACAGACTTCCGACTTCAAAGCCCGAGCCGCATTAGCATTGGCACGCCCGGCAGGATATTCCTCTGGAAGTCCTGCTATGGCATCATCCAAATCACTCAATATCAAATCATACGTCCGGTCAATAGATTCAGTGAGGGGCAAATTAAATTCATCGTCTACTTGCAATACCCTGTCTACCCAAATCACACGTCCACAATGTTTCGCCTGATAATAGTAGATCATAGCCCGAAGCATTTTTCCCTCGGCAACCAGTTCTTTTTTATCCAAATCGGATAAAGCAGTAGAGGCGGAAGCCTGTTCAATAATCAAGTTACACCGACGGATAATACTAAATTTATTAAAACCGAAATCATGTTCCCGATTTATCAGGTCACGTGCCTCTCCCGGACAACTTTGGCGTAGAATTGTATTTAGTGTTATCTGATCGTCTCCCCAAAAATCGTGGTATAATCCCAAAATATCAGGATATGTGCGTAGTACGAATGCATCGGCAGTAGACCGACTCCCCCAAACCAATTCTTCCGAATAAGTTTCCGTAGGTTTCGTATCTAAAAAATGTTCACAACTTTGCAGTGTTAACATCCCTCCTAAAAGTGCAGGAACTATATATTTTATTATTTTCATATTCTGTGTTTTTAAAGTTATTAGAATCCAATGTTAAAACTAATCGAATATACCCTGCTGACAGGATAAGTATATAAATTAGTATTTCCAATCTCCGGATCAATATCGTATTTATTCGATTCGCTGAAAGTCAACAAGTTATATCCACTCAGAGAGACATCACATTTCGTGATCCATGGAACTCTCTTCAATACTTTATGTTTCAGATCATAACCGATATTCAAACTCTTCAGACGGATATAGCCAGTATTAACCAACCAGAAATCAGATGAACCATAATTGTTGCTTCCATTATATTTAGAAGTACTCCGCAGACGAGGGAACTTGGCATTCCGATTATCCGGTGTCCAAACGTCTCTCTGGAAATCATAAATCACTGACAAATAGCCATAATCGGAACCTTGACCTTGCAGCTTGTCTCCAAAATAGAAATCTTTGGACGTAGCTCCTTGCCACAACATATTCATGAACCAGCCCTTATAATTAAGATCTATACTTATACCATACTGTCCGCGAGGAGAAGAATTTTTACCGATACGATGTTGGTCATTTCCGTCAATTATACCATCTCCATTGAAATCATAATATTTAATATCACCAGCACCCAAGTTTACCGAGTTTTGCCGTTTGGGTGAGTTCATCACATCTTCCTGACTTTGATAATATCCCAAAGATTCATATCCGATTCCCCAATATCCTTTGGCATGAGTAGTACGTTTATAAGGATTCTTCAAGTCTGTTTCTGCTTCGTACGGATTATTCATCCAGAATGAATCAAAATAGGTAAAATTAGCACCTATCGCATATTCAAAATCACCTCTCTTTTCTTTCCATTGTACAATGAATTCACCTCCTTGACGAATACTTTCACCGTCAGACTTTACTTGTGGCAATGAGGTTCCTAACGGATCAGTATATGCCACATTAGAAGGAGAAGTCAGATATCCTTTTGTAGACATACGGAAATATTCGACAGAACCGGACAAGCGATTATCTAAAGAAGCAAAGTCTAATCCGACATTTGTACTGCGAGTTGTATACCAAGAAATATCTTTGCTAACCAAGTTACCTTCAGAAAAACCCGGATAAAATTTACCTCCTAACAAATATCCGCGTTCATCCAAATTATAAGACTGTAAATATGAATAAGCAGAAATATCATCCAGACCAATCTCTCCATAAGAAGCCCTAATCTTAAACAGATCAAGAATATGGCGATCTTTCAAATTTTTCCAGAACGATTCTTCAGAGATTACCCATGCCGCCGAACCTGCATAAAAGACTCCCCAACGTTTTCCTTTCGGGAAATTGTCACTGCCGTCATAACGCATACTACCTTCTACCACATATTTACTTGCATAATCATACTTTAAATGAGCCACTAGACCGGCACGTGCACGTGTCCCCTCAGCAGAGGAGTTTGTAGCCGTAGCAACAGGCCCCGGATTGATCTGATCTACATCCAACAAGTATTCTTTACGTCCCAGAGTTGCATTATCATACATATATTTATTTGCCTCAATACCGGCCGTAGCACTAACAGTATGCACAACATTAAAAGTACGGTCGTAATTTGCAAAAGCTTGTACGGTGTACTCTGACATATTCCAATAATTCTTTTCTAAAGACGGCTTGCTTGGAGTATTCGGATTTCCGTCCCAATCATACATAACCGGAGATTTCTTCCAATCCTTCTGACGGTCGGCTGTCAGACGATAATTTCCTAACGCTTTCAATCTTAGTCCTGCTACCCAAGGTACCGTCCATTCCAATCCCATATTGGCCTTAACCGTAGCAATCTCTCCCTTGCTATATCCCGCTTCCGGAGAAATCTCCGCCAACGGGTTATCCGGGATATTATTCAATTGCCCATATTGGTTATACGCATTTTCCCAAGGCAATTTATTCTGGATATGACTCCAGACACTACCATAATCACCTCCCGTAGTACTCAACGGCTCCCGGCTTTTTGTCAGATATCCTTCGATTCCTGAAGTTACTTTAACGCCTACTTCCTTAAAATCTGCAATCAGGTTGGTACGGTAATTATAGCGTTGGAGATTATTGGTATTATTCTTATAGATAGACTGCTGGTCATAATATGAGAATGATGTATATGCTTTTACTTTTTCACTACCACCGGTCACAGTCAGTGTATGACGTTGTTCAGGAGCAAACGTATTCATAGCCAACTTCTGCCAGTCCACGTTAGGGTAATGATGAGGATCAGAACCGTTCGCAAAAAGTTCCATTTCTTCCGCATTAAAACGTTCTTTCATACCGTCATTCGCCAACCCCTGGTTCAGATAATAAGCGGCATCATACGAATTCAATTTATCAGGCATAATTGTAGGTTGACTCAAATTGTAGTTGAAACTATAATTGATACTCATTTTACCAGCTTTACCCTGCTTAGTTACCACCATGATAATGCCATTTGCAGCACGTGCACCATATACGGCAGTAGAAGCCGCATCTTTCAGCACAGACATCTGTTCCACATCTTCAGGATTTAAATTCCGGAAATCACGTTCTTCACAGATAACATCATCGATAACAAACAATGGAGTAGCACCACCACGAATGGATATAGAAGAATAGTTATTAATACCACCTCCGGATGTATTCACGATCAATCCCGGAGCACGGCCGGCAAGGCTCTGTGTTATATTAGCCGTAGGTACTTTAGCTATATCTTCAGCATTCACACTGGCAATAGCGGCAGTAGTCTTGCGCTTGGAAGTCGTGCCATACCCCACAACAATCACTTCGTCCAACGCCTTAGTATCTTCTTCCATATAGATACTAATATGTTTCTCCTTACCGACAACAACCGTTTTCGTCCGATATCCGATAAACGATATTTCAATGACAGATTTTGCCGGAAGCTCCAATTTAAACTTTCCTTCCAGATCAGTAATGGTACCAATAGTTGTATTCTGTACTTTTACAGAAGCACCGATTATCGGTTCTCCCGCTTCGTCAAGCACCACACCGGTAATGTTTTCCATTCTTTTACTTTGTTGCTGTACACTTACCTCGTTTAAGGATTTTTCCGTTTTTGTCAAAACAATATGAGTTCCCTCCATTTGATAGGCAACGTCCTTTCCAGCAAACAACTTAGCTAAAACGCTATTAACCGCCTTTGCATTCACATTAATCGAAACCGGACGTTTCACATTAATGTCGTTGGAATAAATAAACAGATAATTAGTTTGATTTTCTATTTCATTCAGCACATCCAGAAGTGTCACATTACTTCTTTTAATAGTAACTTTCGCCGTCTGAGAATTTACATTATCGGCTAAAGCACAGAACGAACAGAAGAACAATAAGAATGTAGTTATTCGCATAGCTCTATAAAATAGGTTAACATGGGGATTTTTTAGCTTATAATCGTCCCCGATTGATTTATTTTTCATATTTTTACGATTAGATTTTATTAAAAGTTTTTTCACTCTCGGGTGAGAAAATTTATCTCACGATCGGCAGGTATTGGTAGTACTTGCCGATTTCGTTTTCAGACTTCTTCTATTTATTTACATAGGCATTCATTTTATAGTTGGACAAATTATTTCAGATAAATCACATTAGCTTCATCATCCCTCCGGAATGAGAAACCGACCTCTCTTTGAAGTACCCGTAATGCGTAATCTACTCCGTCAATCAGCCTGAACTTTCCATTCAGTTTTGGGTTTGCAATTTGTGGATTCTCTTTCACAAAACGGATATCATAATAGATCTCAAATTGTTTCAGAACATCATCAAAAGATAGGTTCTTAAAACAATAAAGCCCGTCACGCCAACGGTAAGTATCCATATCATCAATCTGCTTACGAGTGAGAAGACCGTTTTCCAATACAGCCTTATCTTTGGGATAGAGTGTCATATCTTCATAAGCAGTATGCACCTTCACTTTACCTTCTATCAAAGAAGTTTCAAAAACATCTGTTGTCGCATAAGCGCTTATGTAAAACTTAGTTCCTAATACTTCTACATCACCCTTAGTCGTTTTAACAATAAATGGTTTCTCTTTATTCTTACTCACTTCAAAATAGGCTTCGCCGTCCACTTTTACTATTCTTTGATCGGACACTTTAAAGCTTTGCGGATACTCCATTTTGGTTTTAGCATTCAACCAAACCTTTGTTCCATCAGACAATGTCAAGTGAACACGCTGTCCCTGGGGGACAGTAACTGTATTCATCACTTCGTCTCTAAAAGATTGTTGCAAGAAATATGTAGTCGTAATGATAGTAAGTATCACAATCGCTGCAATACCGGAAAGAGTAGCCACCACTTTATGCCATGGAATATAGAATCGGGGGCGGCTCTTTTCGTAAGACGGATCCCCGTGAAGCAAAATAGCATCAAAAAGTTGACGTTCACGGAAAAACTCGCGACGATGTTCGTCGCATTCATCTATCCAAAGACGAATTTTCTTTTCTTCCTCAAGCGTCGTTTCTTTATTAAAAAAACGAAATAAAAGTTCTCTGTCCAAATTCATCGTCAACTTATATAAAATGACACATTATACCATTGCCTTTTATAGTAAAGCACACAACGAAAAAGAATCCCTAGTTAATAGATGTGAAAAATTAATGATAGATAAGATAAATCAAAAGAGGCAGGAAGTCTTTCAATGTTTTTTTTAAAGATTCTGTCGCCTTATTCATATGGTATTCAACTCCCTTGACGGACATATTCATCTCTGAAGCAATCTCACGATAACTCTTTTCTTCAAAGCGCCGCATAATAAAGACTCTTCTTGTTTTTTCCGGCAATTTACTTAACGCATGCTCCACCAACTGCTTCATTTCTTTAGAAAAAAGTTCCTCCGGGTTGCATGCTTCCAGAGTAGATATCTGTATCGCAAGCTTCCATGCTGCATGCTCTTGTAATTGCTCTGATACAGCCTGATAATACTGACGGTCGCGAAGATAATTCAGGCACTTATTTTTAATTGTAGTAAAAATATAAGCAGGAGGATTCACTCCAAACAAACGGGTCCTGTTTTCCCAGTAATAAGTCATGGCTTCCATCACAATATCCTCAGCCTCCATATAGTTATCCACATAAGTATAAGCGAAACGGACAAAGCGTTCATGATACTCCGTAAATAGTTTATTGAAAGAGACGAGATCAATACTGTTATCGCGCAGGTTCATTTATTTTTCTTTTAGATATTTATAAGGCATAACAAATATATCTTTATTATATCAAATTACAAAATAGAATTCATATTTTTATGAAACTTATGAAACAAAAAGGCGGCTCCTTTCGGAACCGCCTTTCTCAATATATCTAATATATAAATTAGAGTTTCGGACCAGCAGCAACCAAAGCCTTACCAGCTTCGTTACCTGTAAACTTAGCGAAGTTCTTGATAAAACGTCCTGCCAAGTCTTTTGCTTTTTCTTCCCATTTGCAAGCACATTCGTAAGTGTCGCGCGGGTCAAGGATATTCGGATCAACACCCGGAAGTTCTGTCGGAACAACAAAGTCGAAGTAAGGAATAACCTTAGTAGGAGCTTTGTCGATAGAACCGTCAAGGATCGCATCGATAATACCACGAGTATCTTTGATAGAGATACGTTTGCCAGAACCATTCCAACCAGTGTTAACCAAGTATGCCTTAGCACCAGTCATTTCCATCTTCTTAACCAGTTCTTCTGCATATTTAGTCGGGTGCAATGACAAGAAAGCAGCACCGAAGCAAGCAGAGAATGTCGGAGTCGGTTCAGTGATACCACGTTCTGTACCAGCCAATTTAGCTGTAAATCCAGACAGGAAGTAATACTGAGCTTGTTCCGGGTTCAGGATAGATACCGGAGGCAATACACCGAATGCGTCAGCAGACAAGAAGATAACTTGTTTAGCGTGAGGACCTTTAGAAACAGGCTTAACAATGTTTTCGATGTGATAGATAGGATAAGAAACACGAGTGTTTTCTGTTACGCTCTTATCAGTGAAGTCGATCTTACCGTTAGCGTCAACTGTTACGTTTTCAAGCAAAGCGTCACGTTTGATAGCGTTATAGATATCCGGTTCGCTGTCTTTATCCAAGTTGATAACCTTAGCATAGCAACCACCTTCGTAGTTAAATACACCTTCGTTATCCCAGCCGTGTTCGTCGTCACCGATCAACTTACGTTTCGGGTCAGTAGACAAAGTAGTCTTACCTGTACCTGACAGACCGAAGAAGATAGCAGAGCTAGTTCCTTCCATATCCGTGTTAGCAGAGCAGTGCATAGAAGCGATACCACGAAGCGGGTTCATGTAGTTCATAATAGAGAACATACCTTTCTTCATTTCACCACCGTACCAAGTATTCAGGATAACTTGTTCTTTAGTCTTCAGGTTAAACACTGTAGCAGTTTCAGAGTTCAAGCCCAGTTCTTTATAGTTGTCAACTTTAGCTTTAGAAGCATTGAAACATACGAAATCAGGTTCTCCGTAGTTAGCAAGTTCTTCAGCAGTCGGACGGATGAACATGTTAGTTACGAAGTGAGCCTGCCAAGCTACTTCCATGATGAAACGTACTTTCATACGAGTTGCTTCGTTAGCACCACAGAAAGTATCAACAACGAACAGACGTTTGCCTGACAATTGTTTTACAGCTTTAGCTTTCAAATCAGCCCAAGCTTCTTCAGTACAAGGTTTGTTGTCGTTTTTGTATTCGTCAGAAGTCCACCATACAGAATCAGCAGAAGCTTCATTCTTAACGAAGAATTTATCTTTAGGAGAACGACCGGTATAGATACCTGTCATTACATTAACAGCACCTAATTCAGTTACTTGACCTTTTTCAAAGCCTTCCAGACTCGGTTTTGTTTCTTCAGCGAACAAAACATCATAAGACGGGTTGTGCAAAATCTCGGTCACACCTGTGATACCGTACTTGCTTAAATCTAAATTTGCCATTTTCTTTGAATTAATTAAATTGGTATTTTGTTTTATTATCTCTTCACCTTTTGACTAAGAAGGGGATTGAGGAACGCCCCCTTGTAAATCCGGGTACAAAAGTAACACTTTCTTTGGAAAGCAAGAAGGGATTAGAGAAATTTTTCCCTAATTGAATCTCTTTTATAAATTCCTAACAATATCTGCAAACTGAATATTGCAATTTGAAAGATTATCATTTACTTTGCAAGTCAGTATGCTATCAATACTATGAAAATGAGATTAAATTATGATTAAACTATAATATGAAAGTAATTGATTTTAGCAAAACAAATTCGATTCTAAACCAGTACATATCCGAGATCAGAAATGTAGAAGTTCAGAACGACCGCCTTCGCTTCCGCCGTAACATTGAACGTATCGGAGAAATCATGGCGTATGAAATGAGTAAGGAGTTTACATATTCGGTAAAAAACATCCGGACACCACTGGGAGTTGCTCCGGTAAGTACACCGGACAACAATTTAGTTATCAGCACTATCTTACGTGCAGGCCTACCCTTCCATCAGGGCTTCTTGAGTTATTTCGATGGTGCGGAGAATGCGTTTGTTTCCGCATACCGTAAGTATAAGGATACGCTAAAATTTGATATACATATAGAATATATCGCTTCTCCCCGTATTGACGACAAAACGCTGATCATCACCGACCCTATGTTGGCAACAGGCGGCAGTATGGAACTGAGCTATCAGGCAATGCTGACCAAAGGTCACCCTGCCGAAATCCACGTTGCTTCCATCATCGCCAGCCAGAAGGCTATCGATCATATTATAAATGTATTCCCCGAAGATAAGACAACGATCTGGTGTGCTGCTATCGACCCCGAAATCAATGAACACTCCTATATCGTTCCGGGGCTGGGCGACGCAGGCGATCTTGCCTACGGAGAAAAAGAATAAATCTTTAAAGACTCTTTCGATATTGCTGCGGTGACATCCCCACTTGCTTCTTAAAGAATGTACCGAAATAAGAAGCATTGGGGAAGCCGAAAGCATTCGAGATTTCCTGAATGTCCTGCTGAGTATTCTTCAGCAACGAGATACTTTTACGGATAATCGCCTTGAATACAAGTTCCTGTACTGTATACCCGCATATACTTTTTGAAACCGCAGAAAGATATTTAGGAGACAAACAGAGTTTATCCGCATAAAATTCCACTCCCCGCTCCTGCATATAATATTTCTCAATTAACTGGATTAAACGGATGAAGACTTCATTTTTCCGTCCTCCCGCTTCTTCTCCATCATTCACTAATTTACGATTATACATGGAACAAATCCTGTATGTTAATGCAAGTAGAAGCAGTTTTTGTTCGTAAAGTTTAAATGGATTTTCTTCTACCTCCACAGCACTGTCGAGCAGAGACATATATTTCGTGATTTCTTCTTCTTCACCGGTGGTCCACACACAACTAGGCTCATCAGGAGTAATCCGCGAATACATATACATAGTCACAACCGCATTGCCCATAATATCCCGTATGGGCTCTATCTGATAGATCAGAATCTGTACTTCCATATCTTCTGATTCCTGAAGAACCTGAAACGCACCTTCTTCGGGAATAAACAGGCTTTCGCCCGCCTTAGCAGAACAGACCTTCTGATTCAAGGAAAACTGGAAACTCCCCCGGTGACAAATAATCACCCCCAATCCTTTCATGTGGAACAGTTTTTTTAAAGAAGACGGAAAAGTCACAAGTACACCTCTCGAACTACATATATTTTTCCCGCTCAACAAGTCGCGGTCAAATTGCAATAAACGATCTTGCTGTGTATCCATAATACCAATACATTATATAAATCATTATCAAAAACGACGCTAAGTTAGCAATTTTCGTTTAGGATAAGGAACAACAAGCACAAATATCATACAAATTAACCCGCCATAGATCGTCCAGCCTGCCATTTCTTTGAGGGCGGAAAGCGTGGCTTGCACCTGAATCCGTCCCTTAGTAGATATAGCTGCCATATTACGGGCTTCCGTCTCACTTTTCCCTTGATACTTCATCCCCTGCACCGTACCAAGAAAAGAAGTAGAAGCATCCGGATTTAGCAAATCTACATTTTGCGCATAACGGGTGATGTAATGTTGCTGCCGTTCCTGGAGCACATTCGAATAAATAGCTCCTCCAATACCGGGTCCCAGCACCATACGCACGGTGAGCATGATGCAAATCCAGGTAGAAAGGTATTTGAAAGGCATACGCTGATTAGCATAAGCTGCCGTCAGGGCATACAAAATCATCATACCAATAGCACGGATAATGACTGCATACTTCAAACGTTCATACATCCCTGCTGTCTGTACTTCAAAATACATGAACACAGCCGATAAGGACAGAAAGAAAAAACCAAGAGCAAAAAGATATTTGAAATGCAATCCTTTGCTCCCCAACGCCATAGCAATCACTGCACCAATAGTATATCCCACCATGCACCAATTGCCCAACGAAGCATTCTGCAAATTATCAAGATGCATCCCTACACCTGCGAATACATTAACAAACATGGCACTGGAATTGATGATCATCAGCAGCAGATAAAGCAAAGCGCCCATACGGATGGTGCGTAGTTTGAATGCATCCAACAAGACATAAGGCGACCGGCGGGTGACATCCATATAGAGAAAGATCCCGGCAAAAAGTATGCTGACAGCAGTTGCCCAACGGATAGACTCATCATCGTACCAATCGAGCACTTTACCGTAAACCAGTACATAAGTGAGACACGTCAGCGAAACACAGAAGGCAGTGACATTACCGAACTTACGGAAGTTGATAGGAAAGCGCCCAGGGAATTTGTAATTGGGCATAGTGATAAATATGATTAAGATAGAAACCAGTAGAATCCCCATCATAAAATAATACACATACTTCCACTCATATTCAAAGGACAGCCAAGCCGTGAGTGCCGTACCCGACTGTCCCAGAATCATAAAAAACAGATAAACCGCCGGCTGGCTCACACATCTTTCAATATCCAGTTTGTTCCAACCGGCTGCGTCTTTCGGTTCCAGCCCCGGAGTGATATTACGGGTAGCTTCCATGCCTCCGGCATACCAAATAAGGGTAAACAGATTGACCATCATCAACACCATACGCAGAAAGCCTGTCAACAGGCTACAAAGTGCTAACAGGAATACGCTATCGGTCTTGGCACAAATATAACTGAATATATACATCAATGCGAATCCGACAATGCACATCATCTTCTCTCGGCGCACACACACCAGTTCGTACAAGAATGGAGCAAAAGCCGCCATACCGATCGAAGTCACAAAGTTAGCAAACTGAATATGTTCGGAAATAATGCCAAGACCGCTCATCATCTCGGTACTATTCACCGAATAAACCCCGCCTACCGTAAGAATCGGCAGGAAAAAGAATAATAGGATGATAATCCCCAATGGCTTGGGCATCCAGTTATAAAAAGGATAGTTTTTAGGATATGAGGGCATTTGTGTAAATCCAAATTACTGTTTACAAATAGTTAATCACACTTCACGGACAAGGCAAAATGAAACTAAAGCCGGGCTTTAACCACGACCATCATACCAGCTGCCAGTCGTTCGTTATCTTCTTTGGATAAATTAGTAAAATCAATACGTACAGGGATACGCTGTTGTATCTTTACAAAGTTTCCGGCCGAATTATCTGTCGGGACTAATGAGTATTTAGAACCTGTGGCCCCTGAAATAGATGTCACCTTCCCCGTAAACTCTTTATCACTAATAGCGTCTACCGTAACAGATACTTCCTGTCCGATATGCAGATTCTCAATTTGCGTTTCCTTATAATTGGCTACAATCCATTTTTGAGTATTAGGAAGAATATAAGTAATCGTTTGTCCGGCGGAAATGAATTGTCCTTCCTCCAACGAACGACGACCGAGCTTTCCATCACAGGGAGCTACCACAACCGTATAAGACAGATTCAGGCGTGCCATTTCAAGTGCCGCCGTTGCCCGTTGAATAGCAGCTTCGGTACTCACACGACGATAAGACACCTCATCCACACCGGAAAGGGCAGCTTTCTTCTGTCTTTCCACAGCTTCCAGCTTCTTACGCGTAGCCTCATAATCCGTAATAATCTGTTCAAGCTGAATAGGAGTCGCTGCATTTCGTTTCACCAGATTTTCATATCGTTTCCGGTCTTTCTCCAGTTTAGCCAGGCGCACTTCGATTTCAGCAATAGAGGCATCATAGACGGATGCAGTGGTCTGTGTAGTATTCAACGTGGCATTAATTATTGTGGCACCGGCTTGTGCATCCTTCAGTGCGGCTTCGGCTTCCATTACCCGGATTTTATATTCACGATCGTCGAGCACCATCAGAGTATCCCCTTTATGTACCTCCTGATGCTCGGTAAAGTAAATCTTATCAATATATCCTGAAGCACGCAGGTTGATAGGCGATACATATTGCTCGATCTGGGCATCGTTGCTGGTTTCCGTCTGGCTATAATTCAAAAAGAGACAAACCACTTCAATTACTCCCCAGACAATAATAGCCACTCCTAAAAGGCTGACTGCAATCTGCCAACGACGAAGTTTCTTCATTTTCTTCGCTTTCTCCTGATGAGTAGCGGAAGGAATATTATTTTCCATTGTTTCCATATTTTATGATTCGATTGTTAGTTGCATATTATTTGACTAATGATTCTATCTGCCCGGTCAGTTTGAGGAGCATCAGGTTGGTGACCCGATAATTATAATGTGCATTGATATAATTGTTCTGCGCTTCACTCATCTGCATTTCGTCTTGCAGCACCTCAGTCATTGAAGCGATCCCTTCGCGATAACGGTCAGAAGTAACGGCATAGACATCTTCCGCCAACAGATAGTTATCTTTCTGTTTTTTAAAATTACGCTGGTTATTCATCAGGTCATTCACCGCATTCAAATATTGGGTTTGCAGATTTTTCCGGGTGTCCTCCCATGCCAGCTTGCGATTCTCAATGTCGATCATCGCTTTCCTTATCTTATAGGTTTTATCCAGTCCATCAAAAATAGGAATGCGCAAAGTCAGCCCTAGTCCATACGAACGAAACCAATGATTGGACGGACCGGAATGGAACCAATGATAACCTTTATCTGTGTAGGCAGCATATCTCCAGTTCCCTGTCAAACTAAGAGAAGGGATATAGCCATTAGTAATCATCCGTTTTTGCCGTTCAGCCAGTTCCAGCTGCGATTGCGTGAGTTGCAGTTCGTAGAGGTTTTCCGACAAACCGGTTAAAGCGACCGTAGTAATGCTATCAGTATTAACCGGCGTCAGGGCTATTTCTTTTTCAGCCGGATAATCCATAATGTATTTCAACATATTAAGTTGCTGCTTCATCATTGCCTGTGCATTGTCATATTGCACTTTCAGGTTCTCCAAATTGATATTTACTCTTTTCAGGTCGACTTCCATAGACATACCATTATCAAAGAAAGCCCGGGTTATATCCCGCAACTCTTCCAGACGGGTGATATTCGCCTTTATCAACACTATTTGCTCGGCTGTTACTTGCCCCAGATAGTACATCTTGCTAATTTGAAGAATAATGTCCTCCCTCGCCTTACCATAAGACAAGCGGCTGATCTCCTCCACAACTTTAGCAATAGACATAGAAGTATAAAGAGTCTGGTTGAAAAGCGGCATTTGCATTTCCAGGCCTGCATTAGCAGAATGTTGCAATGTTTGAGTAATATTATAGGGAACGCCGTAAGATGAACCGTCCGTCACAGATACCGGAGGATCAAAATTATTACTATAACCGGCGACAGCACTAATCTGCGGCAACAATCTTGCCCGATTTTCAGATACACCATATTTGCTTTTCTGTATTTCTCTACGCTTGCTCTCCAACGACAAGTTGTTATCAATACCTATCCGAAGGCAATCTTCCAATGTCAAGGTTTCTACTCCTTGCGCTCTCCCGTTTACAACGAGCAAAATAAAAAAGGTAAAAATGAACAGTAGTCTTTTCATAATATATGCTCTATAATCGGCTACAAATTTAGTGGGTTAGGACAAATGAAAGCTACCCATAAACCGACTCTTTATATTCATATTTTCCTTTTTCAACAGAACTTTTGATAGACAAAACTCCGTACTTAGTCGATTTTATTTTCATCTATCCCAGTATCTGCTTAGTTTTGAGGTATTAAAACAAATAAAGAATGATTAATCAGCATATTCAAACAACCAAATAGCGTTTGTTTTTCATAATTTTTTAGTGAATGCAAAACGGCTCTCTTCGGGAGGAAGAGAGCCGTTCTTATCTAATAACCTTATCTATTCTATGCAATAAGGTAAGCATTACATCATTTCATTCAAGATTTCTTAGAGATTCTGCTTCTACTCATCCATACCAGAATCATCACTCCAATCAACAGCAAAGCCAATGCTGCGTAAGCAATACTTTCCGTCACATGTATGCTCTGCGGATCAAACCACATCTCAATCGTATGTTCACCGGCCGGAATATTCATTACACGCAACACATAGTCCGCCCGGGCAATATCCACCGGCTGACCGTCAATCGTTGCCTGCCATCCCGGATAATATATTTCAGAGAAAACAACTACACCGTCTTTAGCGGAAGAAGTCTTATAAACCAAACGATTCGGCTCATAGCTCGTCAAACGAATGGCAGACAGAGAGTCCTTATATCCTTCCGTCACACCCTTCAGTTTTTCCTTAAACTTCGCATCTACTACAGCGGTTTCCGTAGGAAGAATATCATTCAAAGCATCAATTTCCTCATTTGCATTATTCACATACTGCACCTTATCCACAAACCAGGCATTACCGTATGCATACGGATTTTCCACAGGAACAGGCTGCCCCTGTTGTCCGGCAGGGAAGATAAAGTATTTCGTGTTCAGCATATTCAGCACACGAAATTTAGAAGCATCCACGCTGTCCATTTTGCCACCGGCAGCAGCTACTTCCTGATAGGTCGCCTGCATTTCCGGAGTAATATGATGATCGATCATTTCCTGATAACGGCGCAACTTGGCGGCATGATAACCACCGACACTCTTATGCCAGTACGCTGTATTATTCTCATTAAATGTATTGCCGGGGAAACCTACAAAGTTCAATACCCGATAATATAAGGTCGTATCTTGAAGAATAATTTCATCCGCCTGCGTCTTGACGAATGCTTCTGCTTGTTTGGACTTCGGAACAAACAGATCGTCATACAAATAGCGTTTGTTGACACTCCACATATCTATCAGACACAGAAGTACAATACCTCCTAAGGTGAATGAGGCTTTCAACTTCTTCTGTTGATATAAGAATAAAAGCAGGCAACCTATAACGATGATAAAAAAGCTACGCCATGCATCCGAAGTTAGTATCGCCTCACGCATATCTTTCAGGCTGGTCATGACAGGAACAAGATGTTCCGCCGGAAGCCCTTGCTTCAAAGCAGCCATTTCCTGTCCTGAACTGAAGTTGGAGAAGAAAACTCCCGGAGCAACAGCCAGAATCAACGCAACACCGGCTGTAAGCACCAACGTGACAATTACTCCTGTACGGTTCTCTTTCAGCTTCAGGATATCCGGTTTGCTCAGAATCTCTTTCAAAGCAAAAATCGCCAACAACGGAATTGTAAATTCGGCTATTACAAGAATGGAGGATACCGCACGGAATTTATTATACATCGGAATATAATCGATGAAGAAATCAGTCAGCCCCATGAAGTTCTTTCCCCACGAAAGAAGGATAGAGAAAATGGTGGCTCCCAACAGTGCCCATTTGAGCGGTCCTTTAACTATAAAACATCCCAAAATAAACAGGAACACAACAAACGCTCCGACATATACCGGCCCGGCAGTCCACGGCTGATCGCCAAAATAGGGCGTCAACTGCGAATAAAGGTTTCCGTACATCGGGTTTGCTTTTGCCATAGCAGTTTCATTCTGTGACAAAGTAGTAGAACAGCCCCCTCCCTTAACGTTGGGCACTAATAGAGTCAGTGTTTCACCTATGCCATAGCTCCAATTTGTAATATAATCGCGGTCCAGTCCGCTACTGGTCTGGTTGGCAGCAGGGCCTTCCTGTTTCAGTTCGCTCTTACCGCGCATGGTCTCCTTACTATACTCGTAAGTATGGTACAAGTTGGAGATATTTACGCAAACTCCTACCACAGCAGCTAATGCAAGAATAGCGCTAGCCTTAAAGAAATGCGGCAATTCCTTCTTTTCATAAGCATCAACAAAATAAGCTATTATAAAGAACAGGATCACAAACATGAAGTAATAACTCATCTGAATGTGATTCGACTGAATCTGAAGAGCAATAAACAAGGCTGTAATAACCCCTCCTAACAAATATTTCTTCCGATAAGCCAATACGACACCGGCAATCGTAGGCGGAATATAAGCCAATGTAACAAACTTCCAGATATGCCCCGCCGGTATCAGAATAAAGAAATAGGAAGAGAATGCCCATATAATCCCCCCTAGTCCTGCCAGCCATGCTGATAATCCGAATGCTCGCAGAAGGATATAAAAGCCCAGCATCATAATGAAAGTCAGTACGACATAGCCGGGAAGGTATAACTGATACACCTTTTCCACCCACTTCAAAGTCTTTGTTGAATCGTAGCTCGGAGACATCTGATAGGTAGGCATACCGCCAAAAATAGAGTTTGTCCAGCGTGTACGTTCTCCGGTACGTTCGAGATATTCCTTGGATTCTTGCCCTGCACCAACTCCGGCCACCGAATCGTGCTGAAACAGAATACGACCTTCGATATCAGCCGGAAAGAAATAAGCAAAAGAAAGAATGATAAAAGCCAGAATGGCAATTAAGTCTGGAAGGATTTTCTTCATAATATATTGATAGTTGATAAATGATAATTGATAGTTGAGAATGATAACTGACTTGTTGCATTCAGCCCCCAAGCCAACAACTATCATTTATCAACTATCAATTATCAACTGAATTTAGTATCTATAATGATCCGCCTTGTAAGGGCCGTCTACCGATACACCGATATAAGCAGCCTGTTCAGGAGTCAGCTTAGTCAGTTTCACCCCGATTTTTTCAAGATGCAGACGGGCTACTTCCTCATCCAGATGTTTCGGCAAACGATATACATTTATATCATATTTTTTATTGAACAGTTCGATCTGAGCTAATGTCTGATTAGTAAACGAGTTACTCATCACGAATGACGGATGTCCTGTCGCACACCCCAGATTTACCAGACGGCCGTCGGCAAGCAGTATAATGCTATGGCCATCCGGGAAATAATAACGGTCTACCTGCGGTTTTATATTCACGCATTTGATACCCGCATAATGTTTCAACGCATCCACCTGAATTTCATTGTCGAAGTGACCGATATTACATACGATAGCCTGGTCTTTCATCTTCTCCATGTGGTCAATACGGATAATATCGATATTGCCAGTAGTAGTCACGAAAATATTGCCTTCAGTGCACGCATCCTCCATTGTCACTACTTCAAAGCCTTCCATTGCCGCTTGCAATGCGCAGATCGGGTCTACTTCCGTCACAAGCACACGTGCCCCGTAAGAGCGCATGGAATGTGAACATCCTTTACCGACATCACCATAGCCACATACAACTACTACCTTACCGGCAATCATCACATCCGTTGCACGCTTGATACCGTCAGCTAATGATTCACGACATCCGTACAGATTATCGAATTTGGACTTCGTTACCGAATCGTTCACATTGAATGCCGGGAATAACAGTTTGCCTTCTTCCTGCATCTGGTACAGACGGTGTACACCTGTGGTTGTCTCTTCAGATACGCCACGAACTTCTTCCGCTACGCGATGCCAACGGGTAGCATCTTCCGCCAACACTTTCTTCAAGATAGCATTCAGCTCTATTTCATCTTCTGCGTGCACTTCCTTATCCAGCACGGCAGCATTGTTTTCAGCATCATAACCAACGTGAATCATCATGGTTGCATCACCACCATCATCTACAATCACATTCGGTCCTTTACCACCGGGGAAACTCAAAGCCTGCAACGTACACCACCAGTAGTCGGCAAGCGTTTCACCCTTCCATGCAAACACAGGCACCCCCGAAGCAGCGATCGCTGCCGCAGCATGGTCTTGTGTCGAATATATATTACAAGAGCACCAACGTACTTCAGCACCTAAAGCAACCAATGTTTCAATCAGAACGGCTGTCTGAATGGTCATGTGCAACGATCCCATAATACGGGCACCTTTCAACGGTTTGGATTCTCCATACTTTTCGCGAAGAGCCATGAGGCCGGGCATTTCTTTTTCTGCCAAATCGATTTCCTTGCGTCCGAAGTCAGCAAGCGTAATATCTGCCACCTTGTAGGGCAGAGTAGAGAATAATTCTGTAGACATATTGTAAATCATTTATAAATAAGTGGTGCAAAGATAGAACATTCTGATTAGTAGGGCAAAAGCTATCCTCCTTTTTTATATTATAATAACTAGGAAGCCTGGCACGTTTGTCGGATTATTGTCTTATATTTGCAATATTAATGCACTTTATACAACATTGATAACAGATTTATTGAACCTTCTATGCAAAACAACGAGAACAAGACAAAAGAAGAGCTGATTAAAATTATAGAACAATTAGAGAAGAAAGTTGAAGATCTTTCTTCTATGCAGTCATACCCCGTACAAGAACGTTTCCGTGAAAAATACAGTACCCGTATTCTGGACGCCCTGCCCGATATGTTGACAGTTTTCGACCACGATGCAAACATTATTGAACTCGCCTCCTCTCCGTCGACCAATCATGTGGAAGGTATCAATGCCGATAATATCACCCATTCTAACGTAAAAGACATACTTCCGCCGGAAGCCTACGAAAGCGTACGCCAAAATATGGACAGGGTAATCCTTACAGGAGAAAGCTCAACATCCCGGCATGATCTGATGCTGGACGGTATCTTACACCATTACGAAAATCGTATTTTCCCTCTGGATAACGAATACCTGCTATGTATGTGTCGCGATATATCCGAACAATGGAATGCGGAACAAACCAACAAGAAACAACAAAAAGAGCTGGAAGCCGCCAGAATCAAAGCCGAAGAATCGGACCGCCTGAAATCAGCTTTTCTTGCCAACATGAGTCATGAGATCCGTACCCCCCTGAACGCCATCGTCGGATTTTCCAAATTAGTCATCGACGCTGAATGCACAAACGAGAAGGAACAGTATGCTGAAATCATCGAGAGAAATTCAGAAATATTACTGAATCTGTTCAATGATATTCTGGATTTGTCATCACTCGAAGCCGATTCATTGAGTTTCAATATCCGCCCTATCAAATTAATAGATATCTGCCTGCAACTGGAACAGCAATTCTGTTATAAAGTCAAAAACGGTACTAAACTGATTCTGGACGATGTAGACACCGAGCTTTATGTATCCGGAGACTGGAATCGTATCATACAGATTATAAGTAACTTGCTTAGTAATGCTGCCAAATTCACCCCAAAAGGAGAAATTCATTTCGGCTATCGGGAGAAAGAAGATTTCGTGGAATTTTATGTCAAAGATAGTGGTATCGGTATCCCGGCAGAAAGAGTAGCTACTATCTTCCAACGATTCGGTAAAATAAACGACTTTGTACAAGGTACCGGACTCGGATTAACTCTTTGCAGAATGTTAGTAGAGAAAATGGGAGGACGTATATGGCTGCGTTCCCAAGAAGGAAAAGGAAGCAGATTCTACTTCACCCTGCCTCTGATTCGTCAATAAGAACAACCGAATAAAAATAGCCGGATTATCAGAAACAAAAAAACGACGAGTATTTGCATTTACCATACACCCCGTCGTTTCTTTATTTATTATCACACGTATACCCTATTTCTTGGCAACCGGCGCACTTAGCATTTCCTTGTATTTCGCTGGATCATTCAGAATCTTCACAGCTTCCTTCAAGCCGTCATCATCCTTCAACTGCTGAATGATATTACCACGCTGATAATAATAGCGCTTTATAATTTCAGAAGCTATCATCTTCTTTATATCACCAGAGAAATAATCTAAATCGCGCTCAAGGTCATGGTTCAACTTCTTCTCGAGTGCCTTGAACTCTTCCGAAGCACCCTCCATATAACCTTCAAATTCGGCAGCCTCCTTCAAAGTTTTCAGAATTTTCTCACTTTGCTGGTCATATTTGAAATCAGCCTTCTTCACCAATGTCTTAAAGTCATTATAATCAGCGTCCGTAACCTCGAACTTTTCAGGCTCTACGATAGTAGGATGTTTCAGGCAGTACTGAGTTGCATAATCGAATATCAGATTATCCCGAACCAAATAAAACAGGATATTCGGCAACTTTTCCTGTTTGATAGCAACATCCGGCATCACCCCGCCTCCGTCGCGCACTTCACGTCCGGCAGCCGTATAGAACACTTTCGTCAAACTATCAGGAAT
This sequence comes from Bacteroides caccae, assembly GCF_002222615.2. Classification (NCBI taxonomy): domain Bacteria; kingdom Pseudomonadati; phylum Bacteroidota; class Bacteroidia; order Bacteroidales; family Bacteroidaceae; genus Bacteroides; species Bacteroides caccae. The sequence continues at coordinate 537,490 of NZ_CP022412.2, forward strand.
AGTACCTACACTTCCGTCTTCATTCCGGTGTTTATAGTCAATAGCTTGCACACAGCGTCCGCTTGGAATATAATATTTGGAAGTAGTCACTTTCATCGTTCCTCCATAAGGCAGAGAACGGGGCACCTGTACCAGTCCTTTGCCAAAAGTACGACTGCCGACAACTACAGCACGGTCAAGGTCCTGCAAAGAACCCGACAGAATCTCAGAAGCAGAAGCTGTGCCACTATTTACCAATACAGCAATCGGAATATCCAAATCCAACGGTTCACGTAAAGTCTTATAAGTATTGCTCGCCTGCTTAATTTTACCTTTTGTTGTTACAATCACTTTTCCACGTGGTAAGAAATAGTTAGCAATTTCCACCGCCTCATCCAACAAGCCGCCGCCATTCCCGCGAAGGTCAATTACCAACGAAGTAGCCCCTTGTTTCTTTAAATCCAGAAACGCCTTCTTAAACTCCTTAGAAGGATTACCGGAGAAAGTACTCAAATTAATATATCCTACCTGATTATCCAGCACAGCAGCATAAGGAATCGCCGGATTTTGAATAGATTCACGTACAATCGTAAATTCCATCGGTGTATTTCCTCCCTTCGCATTGGGACGGTTCACTTTCAATTTAAAACTGGTTCCAGCCTGTCCGCGCAACATCTGGCTGACTTCCGCATTGTTCTTACCCGCAAGATCCTTGCCATCGATTTCCATTAGAATATCTCCGGCTTTCAATCCGGCTTTCGCGGCAGGTGTACCTTCGAAAGGTTCGGAAATCATCGAACGTTTGAGCTTTGTATTATAAGCAATGTAAGAACCGATACCACCGAATGAGCCTTTAATCATCTGTTCCAGTTCACTCTGGTCTTCTTCCGGAAAATACTCCGTATAAGGATCCAGCGTGAAAAGCATATTGTCAATCCCTTCCCGAATGGTCTTGTTCGGGTCAATTGTATCTACATAGAACATATCCAGCTCTTTCACAATCGCATTGAATATATCCAAATTCTTGGCAATCTGGAAATTGCGGTCGTCTCCACTCTTGAAACTAAAGAAAGCTACCGTAGCTATCACGGCTACTACAACAATAGCTATCCGCCCACTCAGCAATTTTTTCATACTTCTTTCAATATAAATGAGTTGTAAAAGTAACTCAATCCCTGGTTATTCCGCCAGAATCCTGTTAATATTTAACTTAATTTCATCCCAACGTTCTTGCGGCATGGATGTTCCGATTACCTGAATAACATTTCCCGATAGAATAGAACCTATTTTAGCACACTTCTCCAACGAATATCCACATGTCAATCCATATAGAAAACCGGAAGCAAAATAGTCCCCCGCACCGGTAGTATCCACGACCTTCTCTACCGGGATAGCAGAAACCTTAATTTCTTCCGTTCCTTTACGAATATAAGAACCTTCCGCACCAACTTTTACGATAGCAATACTGCATTTTTTGGCAATCACTCCTAAAGCCTCTTTCGGCTCCTTCCCCGTGAAAGCCTTCGCTTCTTCTTCGTTCGCAAAGACAATGTCCACGTATTTATTTATTAATAAGGAGAAAAACTCCATATCATTAGCTACAATATTATAACTTGCCATATCGAGACAAATCTGCAATCCTGCTTCTTTTGCCAGTTCAATGGCATGAAGAATCATTTCATGGTCTTGTACCAGATAACCTTCTATAAATAAGTAAGCATACCCTTTAAACATATCAAGAGTCAGTTCTTCTGCCCTTAAAGAAGCAGCCGCTCCCAAATAAGTACCAAAAGTACGTTCTCCATCCGGTGAAATAAAAGTAGATGCAACACCGGAAGGAAGTTGTTCCGAGATCAATAATTTATCCTCAATATCATTTTTCTGAAGATTATTACGAAAAAAATCCCCAAAATGATCATTTCCTATTTTTCCTATAAATCCTGTTCCGGCACCGAGACAAGCCAGCCCAAGTATGGCATTTCCTGCCGATCCACCCGTTGCCTGGTGGGTTTTCATTTGTGAAAATCTCGTGTTAATCTGCTGTAACTTAGCGTCATCAATCAGTTGCATGCTTCCTTTGGGTAATCCCATTTCCTCCAGGAGCGTATCATCCTCTAGGGTTGCAAGTACGTCTACCAGGGCGTTGCCCAATCCTATTATTTTGTCCATTTCAAATATTTTTTTTGCAAAGATATTGCATATTTCAAAAAAACCTACTACTTTTGCATCGCAATTGAGAAAAACATTCTTCCTTAGCTCAGTCGGTTAGAGCATCTGACTGTTAATCAGAGGGTCCTTGGTTCAAGTCCAAGAGGAAGAGCAAAGTTAGAAATCTTAGTTGCAAACATTCTTCCTTAGCTCAGTCGGTTAGAGCATCTGACTGTTAATCAGAGGGTCCTTGGTTCAAGTCCAAGAGGAAGAGCAAAAAAGAAGCCACCTAAATGGGTGGCTTTTTTATTATCACTTCTTGTTTTGTTTCGGCAAAGGAGTATCGAACTGAAGAGCAATAGGCTCGGTGCTACCTGCCAAATTAGCAGGTAATGTCACTGCCACTTTCCCATCTCTTTCTATCCATTTCATACGTTGTCCTGTGGACAACAGTCTGACACTTGTACCACGCTCAGGAACATTCCCCTCCCACTCAATGACAGCAGGCAGCGTTTCTCCTTCAGGCAAAGCGTATAACGCATAAAGGGTTCTGCCATTCTTATCGGCAGTGAACCAAACATTCCCACAATGGTAATTGGGGGTGATCCGGGTATGGTAAATAGCCTTCCCATTTTTCTGCATCCAGCGTCCAATCTCCTGCAAACGTTTTACAGTAGGTTGTTCGATAAGGCCTTCGGCAGTAGGTCCTACTCCAAGAAGTAAATTTCCGCCTTTGGCAACCACTTCCATCAGAATGGAGATAATCCGGTTAGGTGTTTTATAAACCGGATTCTTTACCCAGCCCCAATCCGTAGTCAACGTCACACAACTTTCCCATGGATAGGGAAGCTGATGCTCAGGAATTTTTTGTTCCGGTGTCTGATAGTTCTCATATTTACCATGAATAGTGCGGTCTACCACCAAAAGGCCAGGTTGTTTTGCACGCGCCATAGCAGCAATCTGCGGCATATCGATATCCTGATTGTTACGAGGAGAAACCCACCCGCCATCCAACCATAGGATATCAATCGTTCCATAATTGCTCATCAGTTCACCAATCTGGTTATGTGTATATGTTTTAAAAGCTTCCCATTTCTCAGGATGACGTTCTATCTTGTAATTCACATTCCGATTAGGTGTAGCGAAATAATCCCACCAATAGTCCTGATTATGCCAGTCCGGTTTTGAAAAATAAGCGCCTGTCATAAACCCTTCCTTTCTGAAGGCTTCGAATACATACTTGGCAACATCCGCTTTCGGATGCTCCTTAAAAGCACACCGGGATATGGAAAAATCCGTGTATTGACTATCGAACATACAAAAGCCATCATGATGTTTAGTCGTAAAAATCATGTATTTCATACCGGCTTGCTTCGTCACTTCCGCCCATTGGGCAGGTTCGAATTCAGTCGGATTGAACTGCTTACTCAATCCGTTCCAATACCAATCCTTAAACTCTTGATAGTTATTGTGACCGTAACGACTGATCCAGTCCACATCTTCGGAACACAGAGCCCACGATTCAACAATACCAGGCACGGCATAAAGTCCCCAGTGAAAAATAACACCGAACTTCAAATCACGCCACTGGTCCAGTTTCTTCAATACGAGAGAGTCTTCCGGCCATTCGTAGGTCGATGATTGTTTATGTACAAATGTGTGTTGAGCTCTCATTCCTGTGGAGAGCAGGCAAAATGCCACAACAAATAAAACTACAATTTTTCTCATGCGTTTTTCTATCTTTTCTTGAGTATCTATAAGGAATTCCTGTCACAACAACAATTCCACGGGTTATCAAAAGCGCTCCGAAGTTATAGTTTTTCCCGCAAAAAGCATAGAAGAAAAATAAGATTTTCTTATTTCATGCATGAATTAGTATTTTTATGCAAAGAATCAAGCCCTTTAGATAAGCCAATACCCTGTATTTTGTTTCATTAACTGAACAAAATTGGATACCACATGAAAATAGAGTAAGTTTGTTGAAACCTAACTAAACGACAAGTCTATGGGTAAGAAGTTAGTGAAGCTTACTGATAGCCCCTTATTATCTCAGCCGTGCATGAATAGTCTGCTTTTCTTCTGAAATACTTGACAAACGACTTTTTATTTTGTATCTTTGAAGAAATAAAAGTGATAAACAGCATGATAAATATAAGAAAAATAGATACATAAACAACATTCCGACTGATATATTTTAGTATCAGGATAGATATGATATAGGGCAATAGTCTAACGATTATTGTCCTATTTTGTTTATATTTTTACTTAAAATATTTAATCCATTTTCGAAAAACGGGAAAAATAGTTTTTAATAAACTCGGATAGCGTTTATAATAAACTATCCAAAAGTTTATTATAAACAGAAATCAAGTTTATTAATAGCGGAATAGCTGGTTGTAAAAATAGAGAAAACTGCATTATAGAATAGAAGAGCATCGAAAAGCGTATCCGTTTACGAAGTAATATAAGATAACATTTTTCATTTCTTCCAAATATGCAGATACAATCTTCAGGATTAACACCCTCAAACTCCACAAAAGGAATATCCCCCTATTTTTTCGATTATCCGGTACTACTAAAGAGAATACATTTAATCTGCTACCGCTAATGTCAGCACACTTATCCGTATACCCTCTACTTCCATGATCCGGGAAGCACATGCTACGGTAGTCGCTCCCGTTGTCAACACATCATCCACTATTAACACGTGTTTTCCAATCAAGGATTCAGCATGATGCAATTCGAAGATTCCCTCTACATTCTCCCAACGTTCAAAAATAGATTTACGCGTTTGCGTTTCCGTATATTTCCGACGTACAACAGCTTCCGTATCGACGGGGATTCCAGTCACGGCAGCAATTCCCCGCGCTATCCATTCACTCTGATTATAGCCACGGATGCGTTGTTTCGTCTCATGCAGCGGAATCGGAATTATCACATCGATTCCCTGAAAGAAACCGGACTCTATCAATTCCGCAGCCATGTATCGTCCCATGATGGCTCCTATCTCTTTCTGCCCCCCATATTTAAGCAAATGTAGTATCCGTCGAAAATCACTCCCTTTCCGATAGTAGAAAAAAGACGTAGCCCGTTCCAAAGGAAACTTTCCCCAGAATAGTAACTCAACCGGATTATCTCTTCGAAGATGATAATCGGTACGTGGTAAATCCATATTGCACACAGCACAAATACATTCTTCCCCTTTTGCCAATGCCCTGCCGCAGACAACGCAACAACGAGGGAATAAGAGGGAAAGAAATGCCCCAAACCATTCTTTAACAAGAAATGTGTGTTTCATAATCATAGAGAATTGAAGGCTACAATATCGTTACATATCCAATGGAGGGACTTCCGCAATAAGCTGTTGATATACAGAATGCAAATATCCGTTAGTCGCTATAATATGATGGCCGTCCATGAAGTGTCCGTTACCACAAAAATCGGTAACCCGCCCACCGGCTTCCTGCACAATCAAAGCCGCTGCCGAATAATCCCATTTTCCGAGAAAAGCTTCCGCCCACGCATCAAAACGCCCCATAGCAACATAACAAATCGCGGCAGCGGCAGAGCCATTCATACGAATGCCGCCCACTACTCCGTAAAGTTTATCTATCAAGTGGAGAGCTGTCTGTTTGTATTGTTGGGCATTATATGGCAACTCAGCAAAGACAAATGCATCTTTTATATCCCGAACACCTGAAACGTGTATTTCTTCCCCGTTCATAAAGGCCTTTCCCCCTCTCCATGCACAGAAACATTCGTCCCGGCAAACTTCATATACAACACCCAAGAGCAGTTCGGTGCGACTACGCAAAGCAATACATACACAGTAAGGAGCCTCATCGTGAATATAATTCGTTGTTCCGTCCAGCGGATCAATAACCCAGCAATAAGGTTCATCCTGATAAGTAGCAGAGCCTTCCTCCGTTATAAAGCCAGCTTCGGGTAACAAAGCGGAAAGAGCCTTCACTATCCGTACCTCTGATTCTTTATCTACATAAGACACATAATCGTGTGCATGTTTCTCCACCACACTCTCACGACGGAAATTCTTCCGCTCTTCTTTCAAAAAATGCCCGGCTTCGGTTGCGATACGGCATACATCGCCTGTGAGCTGTTTTAAATCCAACATTTCTTCTTTAATATTAAATAAATGTGCTTCGAAGGTATAGTTTTTCCCGTAAAAACATGGAAAGAAAATAATATTTTCTCATTAAATGTACAAAATAACACCTTTACCTAAAAATATTAATAACTTTGAATGTATAATTTTATTCGAAGAACTGAAGTTTATCATTCGAAGGACTAGAGTTCTTCGAATGATAGAGTATAGTTAATGTTGCAAAGAACTCATTAATATTTAGAGACAAATCCGGTCTGAGTCCGCTTAAACCGGATGTGTTAATTTCTTGAATAACTTGCTTTTTTCACAGAAATTCCCGAATATTGCAATCTAATACTAATTGAAAGGACTTTCATGAAAAGAGTCGATTCCGTTATCTCCCTAATATACTCTTTATCAAAATCAGAAAAGAAACACTTCTCCTTGCAGGTCGTTAAAGACAAGGAGGAGAAGGACTATCTTGTGATTTACGACATTATCACGAAGAGTAAACAACCCAACGGAAATACAGTGAAAGAAGAATTTTATAAGCGCAGGCCGAGAGGCTCCTTCGAAGTATCCATTCAATATTTATATGAGAAACTGGTAGACACGCTGCTCACATTAAGGAAGAAGAAAGACATCTATTATGATCTGCTGAATGATCTATGCAAAGCCCGTATGTTGTATGAGCGCTCTCTGTTCGAAGAATGTTTCGAGATTCTATCCAACACGATTGAGCAAGCTCAATTCTACGAAAACAATGAGATACTGACAATTGCCCAAAAACAGGAACTGGAATATCTGCTACGGCTGAATTTCCCCAACATGACAGAACAGGAGCTTTTTCATAAACATTTTATCCAGAATGAATCTTTAAAGAAAATCCGAAAAATAACGGAGCAATCTTCTCTGCACAATTTACTAAAATACCGCCTCTCTCATATCGGCTCCATACGAACTGCGAAGCAAAAACAAGATATGAACGACCTTATGGTCAACGAGCTATATATAGCCGCTTCTTCAGACGCGGAAGGAAACTTTGAATTGACACGAAACCATAAACTCTTTCAAGCAAACTATCTAATGGGGGCGGGAGATTACCGAGCTGCCTTAAATTCATACAAAGAGCTTAACTCATTATTTGAACAGAATCAGCAATTCTGGTCGAATCCCCCCATTTACTATTTATCTGTACTTGAAGGAGTACTCGGTAGTCTGCGGTCGGTTGGAAATTATAATGAGATACCCTATTTCCTGGAGAAATTAAGAAAGTTAATCGCAGAGGATTCTTCATTGGAATTTAAGATAAATGCAACTTGCCTGCTTTTCCAATATGAGCTATTTCCTTACCTCGACAAAGGGAACTTTGCTGAATGTACAGAACTCATGAGCCGTTATCAGGAAACACTTTATGATAAAGAAGCATGGTTAAGTCCGATTCGTAAAAGCGAGCTATTACTTTACACAACCCTCATACACATCGGGAACCAAAATTACAAGGCCGCAAAAAAATATATCAGTAATGCCATTATAGATCATAATATCAAATACCTGCCATTAATGAGAACCATTCGTCTGGTTCGTCTTATAGCTTACTATGAGACACAAGAATTTGAATTGATACGACACGAATCCCGTTCTATTACCCGCAGCCTGTCTTCTCCCAAAGAGCAGACTTTCAAAACAGAGCATACGGTTTTATGGTTCTTAAATAAAAGTAATCTGCCTATTCTAAGAAAAGACCGGGAAGATTTCTGGGAAAAGTTATATCCCGAAATTCATGAATTATACAATGATAAATACGAAAATCAGCTATTACGCATTTTCGATTTTACCGCATGGATAGAATCAAAAATACGAAAAGAAAAACTGTCTGATGTTCTTAAACGGCACACAAATGCTAAAGAAATCTAAAAAGAAAAAGCAGATCATCTAAACTCACAACACTAAAACGCTCTCCTTATTTTCACTTTATCCGTTTGTAATTATATAATTCCACACAACAATACAATCCATAAATTATTTTTAAACAGGATATTTCATCCTAAATATATAATTTGAAATTATATAAATGGAATATTAATGTAAAAAACGACGCGTTATTATTCCTTTTATTTGCATCATCTTAATTATTAATATTATGGAAACTATATCTAGCAATCGACCCAAAATCGTAGTTATCGGAAGCTGTAATACCGATATGGTTGTGAAAGCCAACAGACTACCTGTCCCCGGAGAAACCATTCTAGGTGGAACTTTCTATATGAACCCCGGAGGAAAAGGAGCCAATCAGGCAATCGCAGCGGCCCGGTTGGGAGCGGAAGTCACCTTTATCTCCAAAATTGGTTACGATCTATTCGGGCTGCAAGCTTTGGAAATATACAGATCTGAGAAAATCAATACTGAATTTATATTCACCGATCAGAAAAGCCCGTCAGGAGTAGCTCTTATTTCTGTCGATTCGTTTGGTGAAAACAGTATTATTGTAGCACCGGGTGCCAGCCGTTCGCTTTCAACAGAAGATATCAATAAAGCGGAAGAAAAAATCAAGGAAGCCGATATTATACTCATGCAGCTTGAAGTTCCGATAGATACAGTAGAGTACGCGGCTACTATTGCCAACCGATACGGTAAGAAAGTAATACTCAATCCAGCGCCTGCCTCTACGTTGAGCAACTCCTTTTTAAATAATGTACATACTATATTGCCTAATCGTATAGAAGCAGAAATGCTATCAGGAATAAAAGTAATGGATGTTGAGAGTGCGCACCGGGCAGCTAAAGCTATCGGAGAGAAAGGTATAGAAAATGTTGTCATTACTTTGGGAAAAGACGGAGCCTACGTGAAAGAAAAGGACGAATATACCATGATTCCTGCAAAAGAAGTAGAGACGATCGACACAACCGGAGCAGGAGATGTCTTCTGCGGAGCATTCAGTGTGTATCTATCCCAAGGACATTCGTTGGCCGAATCCGTAAAATTCGCAAATGCAGCGGCCGCCATTGCCGTCACACGCATCGGTGCCCAGAGTGCTATTCCATACAAAAGGGAAGTCAACTTATAGAATAAAGAAAAAGCCTAGGTCTATCACATAAATCTGATTCAAATGAAAGTAGTAGTTATTGGAAGTTCAAACATCGACATGGTTGCACAAGTCAGCCATCTCCCGGCACCCGGCGAAACAGTCGGAGATGCAAATTTCATGCAGTCCCTCGGAGGCAAAGGAGCCAACCAGGCTGTGGCGGCAGCCAGGCTTGGCGGCTTTGTGACGTTTGTCACCTCTTTGGGGAATGATATGTATGCGGATATTTTAAAAAATCACTTTAAGAAAGAAGGTATCACCACCGATTACATTATTGATGATGTCAATCATCCCACAGGAACCGCACTTATTTTTGTGGCTGACAGTGGTGAGAACTGCATTGCAGTAGCTCCCGGAGCTAACTATTCTTTATTACCCGGTTCAATCACCCATTTCTCAAAAGTAATTGACGAAGCCGACATCATCGTCATGCAGGCTGAGATTCCTTACGAAACAATAAAAAAAATAGCTCTATCAGCAAAGAAAAAAGGTAAAAAGGTATTGTTCAATCCCGCACCCGCCTGTCTGATCGATGAGGAGCTGATGAAAGCCATTGATATACTAGTCGTCAATGAGCTGGAAGCTTCATTCATCTCAGGGATAGATTATACAGATAATAATCTTGAGGAAATAGCCGAAACATTGCTGAAAGCGGGTACAAGCAATGTGGTAATCACACTGGGAAGCCAAGGTGCATACATGAAAAATGCTAAAGAAACCATCCAACTTCCCGGTTGTAAAGTAAATGCGATCGACACAATCGCCGCAGGTGACACTTTTTGCGGCGCATTGGCGGTCGTTTGTGCAAAAAAAGAAATAGACCGGGAAGCACTCAACTTTGCCAACACTGCGGCAGCCATTGCAGTCACACGCTCGGGTGCACAACCGTCTATTCCCACTCTCGATGAAGTGAAGCACTTCATGCTTGAAAAAGAATTAGCCTTATCGTTCAACTTTTAAATTTAATGAACCATGAAAACCTATTTGAAACGACTACTCATCCCTATTTTATCGGGCTTGATAGTATGCAGCTTTTATAGTTGTGATAGCGACGACGAACACACCGCTACTCCCATAGCCCCCATTCTAAAGGAAATAAAATTTCCTTCGGAAAATGACATCATCCCCGGTCAGGTTGCGCAAATCAACGGACTCGGTTTTGCAAAAGAAGATATAGTCTATTTAAGTAACGCTGACAACCAGAAAGAAAAGGTAGAAGTCACGGAGATTACAGACAGTTACCTGAAGTTTATCGTCCCGGTAGAAGCAGGCGGCGAGTATACCGTAACAATTGAAAGAGCAGGGAAACAGACCGTTTTAAACGGAACTTTCAAAGTACCTTTCGTTGTTCCGATCATTGATATCGTTCTCCCTTCAGGTAATGTACAGCCCAAGAGCAAAGTCGAGATTCAGGGAAAAGGATTTGAAGCAGGGGACGTCGCCGTATTATATGCTTCTTTCTACCCGACAGGCGTCGAATACAATCTGCCATTAACTCTTAATGAAGAAGGAGTAGAATTTACACTTCCGGAAGGATTATACGGGGTAAACTCTATTATGATTATCAGGGGAGAACGGAAAAGTAATCTTGGAACAATCACTATCGAGACGAATGTTGGCGACAAACTCGGAGGAGGTGTTGTATTCTGGGTGGACGCTGCAAAGGCACACGGATATATCGTAAACATGAGTAACATCGGTACGGGAACAGAACAATTCGGTCCGGAGGTAAATCCGTCGGACGCGGCCGGAACGAGTCAAAACATGGGAAGCGGCTATACAAACACTCAAAATATAGTCAAAAAGTTTAATGCATTGCAAAGTGCGAACAACTGGCCCGAGTGGCAAGGAGTCAAAATTGCCGCCCAACTTTGTCTGGACAACAGTGTCACTGAAGGAAATGCCGTATATGCCGACTGGTTCCTCCCTTCCAGAGAAGAACTGATCGAAGTATTCAAAGTTAAAAGTTTATTAGCTGAGAAAGGAGTCAATATTCCGGCAAACAATTACTGGACTTCAAGTGAAGGCGACGGGGAAGCCGGCTGGTCTGCCTATTATGTGAACTTCTACGAAGAGACTAATATCGTTTCTGAAATCTGCTCAAAAAGCGGTTGGAAAATTGGTGTTCTTCCTATCCGGGCCTATTAACTAACAATCCTATAAAATAAGCGTCATGAAAAAACACATTATATTATTTATAGCCATCTTTTTTGCCAGTGTATTACATGCACAGACAATCAACATTAGAGGAACCGTTACCGACACGAGTAATGAAACATTGCCAGGTGTATCTATAACCATAAAAGGTACTCAAACAGGAACAGTAAGTGATGCAAACGGCAACTACAGCATCAGGGCCCAAAGAGGAAATGTTCTGGAGTTTACTTTCGTGGGTATGGTAAAACAATCTGTTACCGTAGGAAAGCAAAATGTCATTAATATACAAATGGCAGCAGACGCCATTAATCTGGACGAAGTAGTGGCAATCGGGTATGGTATTGCCAAAAAGAGCGATTTAACGGGTGCCGTTGCCTCTATCAAATCAGAAAATCTTACTAACTCCAAAGTAGGAACAGTGACAACTGCCCTGCAAGGACTTGCCGCCGGCGTGCAAGTCACTACCGGCTCCGTAAAACCGGGTGGAGATGCTTCTGTCGTTATTCGTGGAGTAGGTTCGCTCCGAGCCGGCAGCGAGCCGTTATACATCGTCGACGGTATTCCCGTACAAGGAGGTTTGCAGGATTTATCTTCCGGTGATATTGAATCTATCGAAATATTAAAAGACGCTTCTTCCGCATCTATCTATGGCTCGAGAGGTTCTAATGGCGTAGTACTCGTGACTACCAAGAAGGGTACAAGCGGAAAAGCCAAAATCTCCCTGAATGCCTCTTTCGGTACGCAACGAATGTTGAACAAGCAAGATTTGATGAACGCACAGCAATACTATGAATTAGTATCCATTGCCCAGCCTAACTACAAATGGACATCAGAAGAACTACGCTTGCTAAGCCGTGGTGAATCGACCGACTGGCAGGACGCAGTGACCCAAAACGGGCAATACCAAAACTATAACTTCTCGATTTCCGGAGGGAAGAACGATATACAACACTTTTTAGGAGTAGACTGGTATGATCAGAAAGGTACGATCAAAAACTCGTCTTTCAATAAGCTGACCGTCCGATATAATATGGATGCCAAACTAAACAAGTGGCTGAGATACGGTGTACGTTTCAATGTCATTGAGTCAAAGCTCATGAATATCAATGAAGAAGCCGATTCGGGATACGGAACTATGTTCAGTGCCATTAGTTCACAACCGACAGCTCCTATCTATACCGAAGACGGAGAATACTTCGATGGTTTCCTCAACACGAGAGCAAATCCGGTGGCTATTGTTGACCTGCTTGACAAAGCCACACTCAAGTCCAGATTCGTAGGTTCCGCCTACATCGAGATAGAACCGATAAAGAACTTGAAATTACGTTCCGATAACGGCGGAGAACTTGTCTTTTATAAAGTAAATACTTACGAAGACGGCCGTATGGGACAGCATTATACGGCTGGTGGCCATGCTAATGTGATGTCGAACAAGAAAAGATATTGGCAAACAGAGAACACTGCCACTTATTCATTTGACATCAATAAAGAACATCAACTTTCTGCAATGGCAGGTTTCTCCGCTTCCAGAACAGATTATGAAGAAGTAACCGCCGACTCCAAAAAGTTATCATCTATTCTCAAGTATTACAATTTGCAAGGAGCGGAAGAACATGGACCGAACTCTTCGTATGCAGTCCCATCTTCTCTGGTGTCTTTCTACGGACGATTCAATTATAATTTCAGCAACCGCTATTTGGCAACATTGACGATGCGCGGCGACGGTTCTTCCCGTTTTGCTCCGGGACACCGATGGGGATTCTTTCCGTCACTGGCTCTTGCATGGCGTGCTTCTGAAGAAAGTTTCATCAAAGAAAACGCTCCGGTCATCAGCAACCTGAAGTTAAGAATCAGCGCCGGCAAACTGGGTAACCAGAATATCGGAGATTTTGCTTATGCCCCGACAATCGCCCTCGGAGGAGCTTCCGCCAATTACATTTTAGGTAATAACCTGGTAACCGGCTCCGTACAAACCTCTATTTCGAACCCGGAACTGACTTGGGAAAAAGCCAACCAACTAGACTTGGGTATTGACTTCGGGTTATTCAACAATCGGATAGCCGGTACGATCGAGGCCTACTATAAGCGTACGACTGACCTGCTATGGGAAGTACCCCTTCCGTTGGAATCCGGCTTCGGAACTTCACTTACCAATATCGGCAAAATTGATAACAAAGGTATTGAATTTACGCTGAACACGGTCAACATCAGTACCAAAGACTTCTTATGGACAACTGCCTTCATGATTTCTTATAATAACAATAAGATCAAAGAACTTTATGACGGCAAACAAGATGTCAATAAAACATTGTTTGTGGGACGTCCTATCGGACAGTTCTACTTATTGAAATCCGAAGGTATCTGGCAAACCAATGAAGCTGCCGAAGCTGCCAAGTACAATGCCCAACCCGGTGACCGCAAGATTCTGGATGCCAAGAAAGACTATGTCATCAACGGAGAAGACCGTGATTTCTGCGGAGTTTCCACTCCCAAATATTATGGTAGCTTTACGAATACATTCTCATATAAAGGTATTGACCTTACCGCGTTCTTTACTTTTGCAGGAGGACATAAAATCAACAATTCACTGAACCGTTACCTCAATTCTTTCAATGTATGGGGAAACATGAGTGAAAACTATTACAAATATTATTGGAGACAAGACAGACCGAACAACAAATATCCGGCTCCGAGAGTTGGTAGTGCTTATGCCAACGGAGATGGTACCGACGCCAATCTCCAAAAAGGTGATTATCTCCGCCTCCGTAATCTGGAAATTGGTTATAGCTTGCCGAAAAACGTCATCAGAAATATCAAAGCCTCAAATATCAGAGTTTATTTCTCTGTACAAAACCTATTCACAGCTACGGAATTTACGGGATTTGATGTAGAGTCCAGCGACAATACCAATCCTTATCCGAACGCCCGTAGCTTTATCGGTGGTATTTCTCTTAACTTCTAAAAACAGAAACATTATGAAAAAATATTTATCAATATTAGCTTTCAGTTGCCTGACATTATGTAGTTGCGACAACTTTCTTGACTTGACACCCCAAAGTGTACTAACACCGGAAAATGCTTATGAAAAACCGGAAGACTGGCAGCAAACTCTTTATGCCGCTTATGGCACGCTCCAGGAAGTCTTTGTCGGGAAATATACCATTACCCTTACTGAATTCGGAACAGATGAAGTAATTCCGTTTGATATGGGTTGGGCGGCTTATTCCCAATTGCATTACTATACTTTTTCCGCTTCACACGAATTCCTGGACAATCACTATCGGCTCTGTTACGAAGGTATCAAACGTTGCAATGCAGTTATTGATATGCCTTCGGATGCAGTCAGTGCGGATCTTCATAATTCCATGATTATGCAAGCTCGTTTTTTAAGAGCGATCTACTATTTCGACTTAGTAAGAATGTACGGTGGAGTTCCCTTATGGACAAAATCATCCATTGACAGAAGTGAAATCATGAGACCGCGCGCTACGGTTGACGAAGTTTACACACTGATTACGCAGGATATGGAAGCAGCTCTCGGCCTCCCTACCTCCTGGCCGAATGCCCAAGATAAAGGAAGAGCCACTTCATACGCTGCCCAAGCTTTGCTGGCACGCATTTACCTTCAGTGGGGAAAACCGGAAGAAGCATTAAAATACTGCCGGATGCTCGAAGGCAAATTCAAATTGTACGATAATCTAAAGGATATATTCGATCCTAAAAACAAGAATCAGGAATATGAGAATATATTTGAAATTCAATTCAAGCATTCCGGTTCATGGGGACTGGAGGGAAGTATCCAGCATTCTTATTGGGGACCTCGTAATGTAGGCGGACCGACCAACTTTGGCGGCTGGGGCGGATTTGGTCCGACACAATATTTATACGATTCTTATGATAACAACGATAAACGTAAAAAAGCATTCTTCATCACAGAATATGCAGGCGTCACCCAGACACCTCCTTCTTCCGGCAAATTCTGGGACGCAGAAACAGGTAATGTGATTGAAGATGATAATCTGAATTTTACAATGATTCGTTATGCAGACGTGCTTTTGATGAAAGCGGAAGCGCTGAACAGCATTGATGACACAAGTAATGATAAGTATGATGCCTTAAATGAAGTACGAGGCAGGGCAGGACTGACTTCCATAACAGCAGCCGATAATCTGAATAAAGAACAATTTGCCGAAGTCGTACTGGAAGAAAGATTACATGAATTATGTTGTGAACACCTGCGCCGCTGGGATTTAATCCGCTTCGGCAAACTGGGCGAATATATGAAAGACCATGCCGGAGTCACCATCCAGCCTTATCATGTTCTATACCCAATTCCACAGGCAGCCGTCGATGCCAATGACGCTATCACAGAAAACAACGAAGGATATTAACATAAATCATTTAGCACATGAAAAAATTTATTTTTATCACAGGACTATTGATGAGTATCTTCTTTTATTCATGTAAAGAAGAAGACCATGGCATACTCCCTCCTATCGAAGGGGGAGGAACTATAGAAGTCAAAGACGGAAGAGTTACGGTCAATCCGGCAGAATATCTTTATGCGATACGAAATCCGATGAAAGGTTTACGTGAATTCTTCGGCCCGGGCTATGACAAGGTAAGAGACGAATATCCGTATCCTTACGGCTCCATCATTAAAGAATATATGCAATGGAATATGCTGGAAAACAATGAAAGCGACGGTGTCGACAAGATTATAGCTTACAGTAACCACAGGTGGCAGGGAGTAGAAGATATCAATGTCAAGGTTATCCCACGTATCTATATCGTATGGATGGAACCCTGGCATGGAGGATATGCCAAGAACACTTATACAGACAACCCGGACGACCTGAACGGTTGGCATTGGCCAAGCGACATTCCGGGAGAGACATACGATGAAGACGATCTTAACGCTCCTATTATTGGAGGCTATTGCCACCCTACTTTTCAGGAAAGAGTGAAAAAACTGGTAGAGAAGGCTGGACAAGCATGGGACAACGATCCGCGGGTAGCGTATGTGGAAATGGGGATTATCGGCGAATTCGGGGAACATCATGACCCGGACATCACCACAGTATGGGCTCCTCACGACCAACCCAATCATGTAGAGAACCGTACCTGGTTACCGGGCATTGAAAAGGTGTTGGGAGATGCATTTACCGCTGCCTTCAAAAACAAGAAAGTAATGGTTCGCTATGCGTACGAGTTTAAAGATTATGAATTCGGAATCTATTGGGATTCATGGGCTATTGATGAAGAAAAGGTGCGTGGCTACGAGGAAATGAAAAAGCTCGGCGACCGCTGGAAAACTCAACCGATAGGTGGAGAAATAACCTGGAACTGGGGAAGCCTCTATAAATTCAAATCTTTTGAAGAAGTGGTGGCAGATGAAAAGACAAGAGACCTGGTCATCCAGCAAATACGTGATTTGCATTGCAACCACTTGGGAGGTATCACCTGGGCTAACTTTAACGACCCGTCTTTTGAGCCAAACGCTGAATTATTGCAAAAGACAATGGGGTACCGTTTTGTTTTATCCAATTTCAGTTACCCAACAAGTATCAAGCCGGATGAGCCGTTCAAAATATCATTTGACGTAACCAACACAGGCTCGTCACCCTTCTATTATGACTGGCCGGTAGAAATATCCCTGCTAAATTCCCAAACCAAGGAAGTTGTATGGAGCAAAACACTGAAGACTCCCAAGATATCCCAATGGATGCCGGGAGATAACTGGAACAACTCAACCAAAGTTTATACCCAACCGGCTACTCCGAACCATGTTGAAGAAGAACTGACTTTAGACAAGAAACTGGATACGGGAGATTACATCATCTCTATTGCTGTGCTAGATCCGGCCGGTATGCTTCCTTCACTGAGATTCGCCGTTCAGAACTACTTTGAAGGAGGACGTCACCCAATGGGACATATCGGCGTCAATACCGAGCCTATCTATTTTGAGATACCGGTCAGCAGTTTTAATGACATGAGGCAGGATAAAACCCTGAAATATAAAATCCAATAACCAATAAGCTTAATGAAATCAAGCATCAGAAACATATTACTCCTAATGGCATTCGGAACGTTATCTGCTTGTAGTGAACAAACCGTCACGGTTTCTTACCAGGAGTATCCGAATGCATTCAGGAATCCGATGAAAGGCTTCAGGGAATTCTTCGCTCCCGGTATCGACCGGGTCAGGGAAGAATATCCCTACCCTTACGGTTCACTGACAAAAGAATATATGCAGTGGAATATGATCGAGGATGACGCCAATGACGGGGTAGACAAGATTATCGCTTACAGCAATCATCGATGGAAAGGCGTGGAAGACATAAATGTCAAGGTAATTCCCCGGGTTTTTCTTGTATGGCTGGAGCCCTGGCATGGCGGAAAACCTAAAGACCCCACTAATCCGGACGACTTGACCGGTTGGCACTGGCCTAAAGGAATAGATCCGGAAAAAGGTCCTTATAAACAGAAACCGAACTCCGTGGGCGCCTATGTAGAAGAAAAAGACAAAAATACCCCCATTAGCGGGGGGTACTTTGATCCTTCTTTTCCTGAGCGCGTAAAAAAACTGGTAGAGAAACTCGGACAGGCATGGGATAACGATCCACGGGTAGCGTATGTAGAAATGGGGATCATCGGCGAATGGGGAGAACACCATGATCCGGATCTCTCAACTTACTGGGCTCCGCACGACGAACCGGAACACGTAGCTAACCGGACATGGATTCCGGGCATGGAAAAGATCCTGGGAGATGCCTTTGCCAAAGCATTCAAAAACAAGAAAGTAATGGTTCGCTACGCCTATGAATTTAAAGATTATGAATTCGGAATTTATTGGGATTCATGGTCTCAACCCCAAGAGATTGTAAGAGGTTATGAGGAAATGAAGAAGCTGGGTGATCGTTGGAAAACCCAGCCGATAGGTGGAGAAATTACTTGGAACTGGGGAGATTTAGCCCGGTTCAAATCTTTTGAAGAAGTGGTGGCAGATAAGGATACCCGGGAATATGTCATGGAACAGATCCGGAACCTGCACTGCAATCATCTAGGCGGAATCACCTGGGCAGACTTCAACGAACCGGAGTTCCGGAAAAATGCAGAGATACTGCAAAAAGCCATGGGGTACCGGTTCATTATCAATGAATTCTCTTACCCGAAAGAAATTAAGGTGGGAGCACAATTCCCTATTTCTTTCAAAGTTGTCAACAGCGGATCGTCTCCATTCTATTATAACTGGCCGGTAGAAGTAGCTTTACTAGACCCTGAAAGTCATCAAAAAGTGTGGGGAAAAATATTGGAGGAAGTAAACATCTCCGAATGGATGCCGGGAGATAATTGGTCTGTAGATGAACATAAATACCAAATAGCTCCGCCAACTTATCACATCCGAAAGAATATTTCTATTGACGCCCCCATTGCCAAGGGAAAATATATCCTGGCTTTAACGGTGCTCGATCCGGCCGGTATGCAACCTTCGCTCCGATTTGCCAATGAGAATTATTTCGAAGGCGGTTATCATCCAATGGGCTATATCGGTATTGGTGAATCAGTTGCCGATACCCGTCTGAATCCAGATTTATTCTTCGACATTCAAAGTGACAAGTCTTTAAAATATCAATTCAAACAACCCGATAAATAATCAGTAACATGAAAATATATAAATATATCACATCTGTTGCACTCCTTTCGTTCTGCTTCTTGAGCGCCTGTAACAAGCCTACAGAAACGAAGATTCCTGTTCCCGTGATATTCGACACGGATGTCGGCAATGACATTGACGACGTGCTGGCTATGCAAATGCTATTCAACTATGAGAAAGCCGGAACAATAGATCTGCTAGGTATCACAATCAGCAAGTCCAACCCTTATTCAATTGAATATATTGACGGATATTGCCGCCTCAACGAGAGGGGAGACATTCCATTGGGATATGCATACAACGGAGCTACTCCCGAAGACGGAGGTTATCTCCGCCAGACTTTGGATACCATTATTGAAGGCAATAAGATACTGTATCCTCAAAGAAGCATAAAAGACAATCTGCCGGAAGGATATAAGTTATTACGGAAATTACTGGCTTCACAACCAGATAATTCCGTGGTATTTATTGCCGTAGGACCGGAAACGAACCTTTCACGCCTGCTATGCTCAGAAGCCGACGAATACAGTCCTTTGGACGGCAAATCACTCGTTGCCCAAAAAGTGAAGCTGTTGTCCGTAATGGGAGGACTCTATGGGAACGAGTTCGATTTCCCCGAATGGAATCTAGTACAGGATATAAATGCCGCACAAACCGTATTCAGCGAATGGCCCACTCCGGTCATTGCAAGCGGCTGGGAACTAGGCAACAAATTGTTGTATCCGCATCAGAGTATCTTGAATGATTTCCCGAACGCTTACAAACATCCTCTTTGTGTATCTTACCAGATATATGACAAAATGCCATACGACAGGCAAACTTGGGATTTGACTTCTGTCATACAGGCCATAGAGCCGGAGAAGGATTATTTTGAACTGTCAACAAAAGGAACGATTACAATAGACAGTGCAGGACACAGTCTATTTAATGCGTCAGACAAAGGACAACATCAATATCTTATGATTCAAGGAAATGAGAATATTCAGAGAACATTAGGTGCCATTGTCCGCCAGGTGACAGGGAAAGAAGAAAAGAATATAAACCAATAAAGAAAGAGTCATGTTTATAGTCAATAGTTATACACTAGCCATTATCTTTTGCTTCATAACCATGATATGTTGGGGGTCCTGGGGTAACACCCAGAAACTGGCCAGCAAGAACTGGCGTTATGAGCTTTATTACTGGGATTATACAATCGGTATCTTATTATTTGCCTTACTTCTCGTTTTCACACTCGGAAGTTTCGGAGATTCGGGGAGAGGTTTTCTGGAAGATATCCGGCAAGTAGATACCAGATACATAGTCAGTGCCTTGATCGGAGGAATTATTTTCAATGCTTCCAACATCTTACTTTCAGCTTCGGTCTCCATAGCCGGAATGGCGGTTGCTTTTCCGTTGGGCGTAGGACTTGCCTTGGTCCTAGGTGTGTTCATCAACTATTTCAGCACTCCTAAAGGAGATCCGTTCTGGTTGTTTACTGGAGTAATCTTGATTGTTATCGCTATCATCTGCAATGGAATAGCGGCAGGCAGACAACAAAAAAAGGGAAATAATAATAGCAAGAAAGGGATTATTCTTGCGGCTATTGCCGGCATACTTATGTCTTTCTTCTACCGTTTTGTGGCTGCTGCCATGGACCTTAACAATTTTGACTCTCCGACTCCGGGCATGGCTACTCCATACACCGCTTTCTTTATATTCTCAATCGGTATCTTCCTGAGCAACTTCCTATTCAATACAGTTGTTATGAAACGCCCGTTTGTAGGAACTCCTGTAAGCTATAAAGAATATTTTGCAGGAAAAGCAAGCACACATCTGGTAGGTATCCTCGGAGGATGTATATGGGGATTGGGAACTGCTTTAAGCTATATAGCCGCAGGAAAAGCGGGAGCTGCCATCTCCTACGCTCTCGGTCAGGGAGCACCTATGATTGCCGCCTTATGGGGTGTATTTATCTGGAAAGAGTTCACCGGTAGTTCCAAATCAACCGACAGACTTTTAGGAATCATGTTTATTCTGTTCATCACAGGATTATCATTCATCGTTTTATCCGGAGGAAACTAATTATGAAAATGAACCATATTCTTTTCCTACTAACAGCAGCCTTCTGTTTCCCTTCGATAACAGTTGCTAAAATAATTGAGGCCGGTTCGCCGGACAAGAAAAATGTGATAACTATCGAGACTGACAATCAGGTCAGTTACAGCTTATCCCGGAATGGAACAAAGATTCTTGATACTTGCCCGCTCTCACTTACAGTCGGAAACGACACTTGGGGAACAGACAAATGTAGAAAGATAACTCGTAAAAGCGTTTCGGAAAAAGTGGAATTTATTGTACCGCGTAAATATAAAGAGACAGTGGATAATTATAACCAGGTTGAGCTTATTTACAAAGACTATAAAATCGAATTCAGAATCTATAATGACGGAGTGGCCTATCGTTTCGTAAGTACTGCAAACAATAAACAGCCTGTAAAGAAAGAGTCGGTATCTTTCCGCTTCGGACAGGATCACACCTCGTACACTCTTTTAACCGACCAGCTACAAAACTGGTTTGAGCAGGATTATACGGTAAAGCCGATCAATGCATTACCCAAAGACAGTTTCTCCGTAGCTCCTGTAATGGTTGAAGTAGACAAATACAAAGTATTATTAGCTGAAGCCAATCTCTATAATTATCCGGGAATGTACTTACAACCCGCCCAAGAATCCTTCCATGGCATTTTTGCCAATTATCCGGATAAGGAAGTGCCATACGAAGGGGATAATAAAATCTATGCCTCCACACGCAAAGATTATCTTATTCCCACCTGCGGGAAACGGGTCTTTCCATGGCGGGTAATCGGTACCTTCGACAATGCTTCTTCCATATTACAAAGCGAGCTTATATATTTACTCTCCGAGGAGAAAGAACAAGCCGCCGACTATACATGGGTTAAACCCGGTAAAGTATTATGGGACTGGTGGAATGACCGTAATATCTATCATATAAATTTCAAAAGTGGCATTAATACCGATACATATCTCTATCTGGTAGACTATGCAGCCAAACATCACATCGAATATGTCCTGATCGACGAAGGCTGGTCGGCACGTAACGATCTGTTAACCCTCAATCCCGATGTTGACATTCCGCGTATCTGTGAATATGCAACAAAAAAAGGAGTAGGTATCCAGTTATGGTCGAAATGGGTAAACATCATGCGACAAATGGATGAGGCTTTTGCACAATTCAGCAAATGGGGAGTGAAGGGAGTCAAAATAGACTTTATGGACCGTAATGATGCCAAAATGGTTAACTTCTACGAACAAGTAGCTATTAAAGCCACTCAATACAAATTATTAGTAGACTTTCACGGTTCTTACCCCAACGAGGGCATGAGACGCAAATACCCGAATCTGATGACACGCGAAGGAGTAATAGGACTGGAGTATAACAAATGGAGCAAAAGAGCCACGGTTACACATGATGTAATCATCCCTTATCTGCGTATGTGGGTAGGCCCAATGGACTATACTCCCGGAGCTATGCTTAACGCACATCCGGAAACATTCTATGAAAATCAACATGAACCGATGAGTCAGGGCACACGTAGCCACCAGTTAGCCATGTATGTAGTCTACGAAAGCCCGTTGCAAATGATTTCGGACAGTCCTACTAAATATGACGAGAATCTCCGGAGTTTTGAATTTATCAAAAGTATTCCTACAACCTGGGATGAGACAGTCCCTTTGGAGGGAGAAGTGGGCGAATATATCGCTCTTGCACGCCGGCATGACGATACATGGTATATCGGAGTAATCAACGGAGCTACCCCACGGCATATTGAGATTGATTTATCATTCATAGGAAATGGACCGAAGAAAATAAAAGCACATATAGATGGAGTAAATGCCGGCCAACAGGCGAAAGACTCCCAAATAATAGAACAAGTTATCAAGGAGAACGAAAAACTGCCCATAGATATGAGCAGAGGAGGAGGATATACAGGTATTATTCATATAAAGAAGTAACATTTTACGGTTACTCAACAAAGCAGGCTGCCTCTTTATATCGAGACAGCCTGCCTTTATTTTATTCCCAATCGTTTCAGACGGTAATATCCAGTAAAATCTTTCCTTTTGCGTTCAGAACTTTCACTCTCAGTTCGTCTTTTTTCTTTTCCAGAATCATCACCGTAGTGCCATCCATTTTATACCCGCCACCGATAATAACCGGATAATTGTTGCCCAGCTCACCTTTCGGATGATAAGCATATTTATGAGTATGTGCATTCAGACTGATGTTGAAAGGTGCTTTCTCCAATAGTTTGGTCCACAGATTTGCACAAAGGTTCTTTCCGTCATTTCCATAAAGAGGAATATGATGAATAAGGACACGTTTCCCGGCTTTCTTGAATTCTTTGGAAGACAACTCCTTTTTCAGGAAATCAACTTGTTCATTACGTAACTGGGTAAAATCATTCAAACCGTAATACACCCAATGGTCATCCGGTTTGTCTTCCCCACAGTCCAGCATAACGATACGGGTATCCCCCCAATTGAAAGAGCCGTAAGTCCTGTCCCCTACGTAGTCGTAGTGGTCGCGCAAACCGATAGAATAGGCATTGCGGATTTCATGGTTGCCACGCATAAAGAAAGTCGGTATACGGTCGCCACACACTCCTTCTGTCAGTTCACTGATAAAACTGGTTGCTTGATTATGGTCCACCGGGTCGTCTACACAGTCACCATTGAAGACAACGAAGTCATAATTGACATTCTTGATTTGCTGACACAAAGCTCGGAAGGTTTGCGTATGCTGATGCAGGTCATTAAAGACAACGGCAGTAAAAGAGTCTGTATCCGTTGCCGGAAGTGTAAACTCACTGAAGGCCGACTGCGCCGTATTGCCGAACACCTTTTTATACGCCTGATAAAGCAGAATTTCTTGTGAGCATACACGGTAATAATATTTCTGACCGGGTTGCAGGCCGTCTATACGTATTTTGTGCAAGTAGTTATTGCAAACCACCTGTCCATCGACAATCGTACGTGCACGTTTCAGTTGGGTAGTGTCCGTTCCATATTCCACCCAGCAATAAGCAGGAACGGTGGTTTCCCACATCACTGTAATACCGTTGCCTACCGGATTCTGCAAGTAAGGTTTCATGCGGAATATCTTATCCGCCTTTTCGGCAGTACGGAGTTCCACCAATATAGGACGATGATCGGAAGCCATCGGTTCATTTATGACTTTTGCAGATATCACAGCAAATCCTTTCGCATTCTGCTTTAGCGTAGCAATGTAATCTATCGTCTCTTTAGGATCAGGCGCAGGGAATGTATGCTGTTTCGGATTAGAGAGTATCTGAAAATCCTTTTGCAGTTCTTTGATAAAGCCGGATTCCGGTTCGGCATTCATGTCACCGGCCAGAAAGAGAGGCTTGGTAGAGGAGGAAGTGAAAGCTTTCACCAGCTCTAATGATTTCATACGGTCTTCTTCGGTCAGCGACATGTGAGTGCAGCAATAGATATAATCGGTAAATTCCGCCAGAATCAATGTACGCGCTTCTTCCCTTCCCGGCAAAGGTAAGGTCTGCAAACGAAGCGGGACTTGTTTCGTCAACAGTCCGATCCCATATTTTCCTCCGTCATAGTCTATTGCAGGTGCAAAATAACCATGCATTTGAGTACGGTCGGCAATTTCGCCCAACACATACTTCTGCCCGCTTCGGTTTGTCATGCTGTCAACTTCCTGTATAGCCACCACATCCGGGGATGCATTGTTTATAACATTCGCTATACGCTGGAAATTACATACATTATCCATACCGTTTGCATTCTTGATATTGTAGCTCATCAGTTTCAACGTATTCTGAGCTTGTGCCGAAAAAGTAAATAGAGCGGCAAAGATGAATAAAAGATTCTTTTTCATGTTTCTCATTGGGGGTTAATTAAATGAGCCTCAAAGGTAATAAAAAAATAAAAGCTACAAAGGCATGAACGATACCTTTGTAGCTTTTATTTTTAGTTCCGGTTCTATCAAATAACGCCGCGTACTCTGTCATCAAAGGCGGAAAGTGCAGCTTTCGCCCCTTCTCCCATAGAGATAATGATTTGCTTATAAGGTACGGTGGAAACATCTCCGGCTGCATAGATTCCGGTCACGTTGGTGCGACAATGTGCGTCAATCACAATTTCACCCGGACGATTTGTTTCCACCACTTCGCGGAATGCGCTACTATTGGCAGAAAGGCCGATTTGTACAAACACTCCGTCAAGTTCCACCAGACGTTCTTCTTCCGTTTTGCGGTCTTTGATACGCAAAGCAGTCAGTTTGTCACCGTTTCCTACCACCTCGGTAGTTTGTGAGCAGACAAATACTTCTACGTTCGGCAATGATTTAAGGCGTTCCTGAAGTACATTATCCGCTTTCAGTTCATCCATAAATTCAAAGACTGTTACTTTAGAACAAATACCTGCCAAGTCGATAGCCGCCTCGATTCCGGAATTTCCTCCGCCAACTACCGCTACGTGCTTTCCTTTGTAGAACGGGCCGTCACAGTGAGGACAGAAAGCAACACCGCGACCGATATACTCCGCTTCTCCCGGAACGTTCAGCCTACGCCAGCTTGCACCGGTCGCAATAATCAATGCAGGAGCCAGAAACTTTTCACCGACAGAAGTCGTTACCAGTTTCTGCTTTCCCAGTATTTCCACTTTCTCTATCTTACGATGTTCCAACAGATCCACCGGATAACGCAACAAGTGAGTTTTCAGGTTATCTGCCAGTTCGCTGCCCGTTGTTTCAGGAACAGAGATTAGGTTTTCGATGCCGACAGTCTCTTTCACTTGTCCGCCGACACGTTCGGCTACAATAGCTACACGCAATCCTTTACGGGCAGAATAGATAGCAGCCGACACTCCCGCAGGGCCTCCACCGGCAACAATCACATCATATTCTTTCACCTCAGCCACCGCTTTGGTTTCATCAATTCCATATTGTTCTTCCAATTTTGCAAGCAGTTCGCCGAATTCGCCACGGCCTACATGGAGCAATTTGCCGTCAGCAAACACGGAAGGCACTCCCTGTATCTTCAATGCATCTACTTCGTCCTGGTAGAGCGCACCATCCACCATTTCATGCGTAATGGAAGAATTGAGTGTTGTCATCGCATTCAAAGCCTGTACAACATCAGGGCAGTTCGTACAAGTCAGCGAAACGTAGGTAACCAGATGTATCGGGCCTTTCAGTGCTTTCACCCGATTGCAGACAGCCTCATCGGGGAAGTTCTTCCCTTTGCCGTCCAAATTCAGTATAGCCAACAATAGCGAAGTAAACTCGTGCCCGTTGGGGATTCCCCGGAAAGTGATTCCAGTACGGTCACCGTTCTTCAATAAAGCAAATTTCAGTCCGCTTCCTTCATTCACTACACAAGTGATGTGGTCGGAGCAGTCTGCTACGTCTCCCAGCAGTTCAACCAGTTCAGTTCTGTTTTCATGACTGGATGATACCGATATATCAAAAGTAAAATTCGCCTCCAGTCCGGCAAAAATACCCTTCAGTTGTTCTTTTAATGCAGATTCTAACATATACCTTTTTCTCCTTCTATTTTTTGAAAAGAAAGGCCGGCAGCGTCTCCCGTTACCGGCCCTTCATAATCATCATTATCAAGATCTATCAAATCTTACCTACCAGGTCGATGCTCGGTTTCAGGGTAGATTCACCCTTCTTCCACTTGGCCGGACAAACTTCTCCGTCGTGAGTCGCTACAAACTGAGCAGCTTCCACCTTACGAAGCAATTCGCTCGCATCACGGCCAATATTGTTATCATTCAATTCCACCACTTTAATCTTTCCTTCCGGATTGACAACGAATGTACCACGGTATGCCATACCTTCTTCTTCGATATATACTCCGAGTGCACGGCACAGAGCACCTGTCGGGTCTGCCAACATCGGATATTGAATCTTGCGGATACTTTCAGAAGCATCATGCCAAGCTTTATGTACGAAGTGCGAGTCAGTACTTACCGAGTAGATTTCTACGCCCATTGCTTTGAACTGGTCGTACTTTTCAGCCATATCCACCAATTCAGTAGGACATACGAAAGTAAAGTCGGCAGGATAGAAGAACAGAATCGCCCATTTACCTTTCAGGTCATTGTTGGTTACAGTCTTGAAAGCTCCGTTTTGAAAAGCCTGAACACTGAATTCAGGAAGCTGAGAATTTAAAATTGGTTCCATAATCTTTATTGCTTTTATTGTTATTAATTGATTTGACTTATAACATCAGAAACTTCGTTTTGTTTCTTGTTTCTGATGCAAAGATAAAGGCGGAAGACCCGCCTTTGCAAAAAAAGTCCAATCGAATAATTCTATGCGGTGATAGATGAAACCGATAAGTCTGCGAAATGTCCTATTTTTAAGATTCTCATCACAACCGGGACTGTCAGATTCTCACTAAGAGCAGAAATCGCGTATAAAATAACGCATATACATACAATATCCGGTCTTTTTATGCATATAAACGAGCCAAATATGCAAGAAACAACCGTTTCCCGAGTTGTTTCCCGGTGCGACACGAAGTGTTTCCCGGTGTGAAACAAACCGGACACGATAAAGAAGGATTTTAAACACCTATTTGAAGCACTATTTACCCTAGTTGGCATAAGAACAAGAAGCAACTGATATTATCATTTTCAAACAGGATCATTAATATTTCCTTCCCTACACCCCACTAACCAGCAAAAGAGCGACACATTAACAGGGAATAGCCCAATATGACAACATTCGCGAATTCACTAATACTAAATCCTTCGAGTTTTTTCCTTCAGACCTACGCCGGGCCGCAAATTTCAGAAAATAGAATGATTGAATATACAATCCTTCATATCTGGTCTTTTTCCTAACTATTTATAAATTAGCAGTCCTCTCCCCTAATTTTAAGGCGTACGGAGATAATTTTAAAAAGAAGTTTGTAAATTGGTCAAGAGAAAAGTACTATAAGTCAAAGCCCGAATATTATAAATCGCTTTATTTGCATCACCATTTAAGTCTATTTGTATTCATTCTTATTATAAACTTTAATATCTGCACTATGAAGAGAAAGGTACTATTAAGCACATTGTTCCTAATGCTCCACATGACGGTAGTATTAGCACAGCAAGTAACTATTTCAGGGCAAGTGTTGGATGAGAAGAGCGAACCTCTGATCGGTGCTACGGTAAATATCGAAGGCACTACCAACGCCGTAATTACAGATTTAGAAGGAAAGTTCACTCTAAAAGCACTTCCTTCCGAGAAGATTGTCATCAGTTATCTGGGATATAAACCCAAGACAGTGGCTATCGGGAAAAACCGCAAGTTTAATATAACGCTGGATCCGTCAGTAACAGAAATGGACGAGATAGTAGTCGTAGGTTACGGTAGCCAGAGAAAAAGCGACATTGCAACCGCTGTTGCGTCAGTTAATATAAAAGATATTGCCAAAAGCAGTTCGGCGCAAACCCTGCAAGCACTGCAAGGCAAAATCAGCGGTGTGCAGATTATCCCGACAGACGGTTCGTTATCGAGCGGAATGACCTTCAGAATCAGAGGTGTCAACTCTATCACAGGCGGAACCCAGCCGCTGTTTGTCATCGACGGTGTCCCCATGCCTACTCAACAAATTACTAATGAAGATACCGAAACGGTGAATAATCCATTGTTAGGACTGAACCCGAACGACATCGAATCCATGGAGATTCTGAAAGACGCAGCGGCGGCAGCCATTTATGGCGCCAAAGGAGCCAACGGCGTTGTCATCATCACCACCAAACGGGGAGCAGCCTCTACCAAACCTAAATTCTCGTTCAGCCTGACAGGAGGTTTGGATATGAATCCCAATATTCCGCTGGAAGTATTATCTCCGGAAGAGTACGCAAAGAAAATGCTTGATTACGGAACATACGATAGTCCGAACCTCATCAATTTCTGGCAAAACGTGATTGACAACAAAGGTTGGAACGACCCGTCCGTACACAATTGGATGGATGAAATTACCCGGACAGCGAGAAAATACGAAGCAAACGCAAGTATATCCGGAGGAACCAAAGGAACAACCTATATGCTTTCACTCGGATATCTGAATAATACGGGAATTATCAAACGGTCTGCATTCGACCGTTTCACCTCACGCCTGAACTTGAATCAGGAGGTCAATTCCAAAATCAATATCGGTATTAATCTGTCTTATTCTACCTCTAAAGACAAGAATCCGGTCAGCGACTGGTCACAGTCGGGAGTCATTCTCAATGCCTTGCAGATTTCTCCTTTCCTCTTTTATCCGGGACTGGCGGATATCATGAATTACAGTAACGTGAACATTATGAGCCCCCTGGTAGCAGTCGATCAGGTCAATATCAACAATCAGTATAGTGAACTCAATGGTAATATCTACTTCAACTATAAGATATTGAAAGACCTCACGTTCAGTACCAGCGCCTCTTATCGCCAGTATTCCATGGATCAGGACAAGCTCTGGGGTTCGGATACCTGGTACGGGCAATCGGAAAGGGGACGCATGGAAATCAGTAACCGGGAAGAAAACAGTTGGGTATATGAAGCACGGCTGCAATATGCGAAAAGCATAAAGAAGCATTCCTTCTCACTAATGGGAGCTTTTGAGGCCAGCAAATGGTCGATGAAAGATATCTACAACAAATCAACAAACTTCGAAGACATGGCTGTCGGTATATGGGGAATAGACAAGGGGCTGGTCACTTACGCTCCCAAATACACGTATGACAGCAATCAAATGGTATCGTATATCAGTAGGGGAACCTATACTTTCGACAATAAATATGTATTAAATGCCTCTTTGCGTGTCGACGGCTCTTCCAAGTTCGGAGCCAATAACAAATACGGCTATTTCCCTGCTGTCAGTGTCGCATGGCGCGCTTCCGAAGAAGAATTCATCAAGAAGTTTGATTTCATATCCAACCTGAGGGTACGCACCAGCTTCGGTATGACGGGTAATAATCAGATTCCCTCTTATCAATCTTTATCCCAGTTGGAAAACAATAAGGTGGTAATGAACGGAAGCACGGTGGAAATCGGGCGTTATCCTTCCAACGTAACGAATGACGACCTGAAATGGGAAAGCCAGAAACAGTACAACATCGGATTTGATTTCGGCGTATTGGATAACCGTTTCTCTATTACGGCAGACTTTTACTACAAAAGGATTGACGATATGTTACTGCAAGTAAACATTCCTTCTACTTCCGGCTATACCAAAGCCTGGAAAAATGCAGGTTCAATGGAGAACAAGGGTATGGAGTTCGCCATTAACGCGAACTGGTTTAAAGGCGCTTTCAATTGGTCGACGGACTTCAATATCTCCTTCTACAAGAACAAAATCCTGTCACTGGACAAGGGACAATACCAGCAATTCTACGACAGAGGAATTAATGCCAAAATTACCAGTGACGTCCTGCTCAGAGTAGGAATGCCGGTAGGTATCTACTACGGCTATATCAGCGACGGAACTTACAACAATGATACCGAAGTCATCAACGGATACCCCGGCCCTAACCTCGGATTGGGACAACTCAAAGTTGTCGATGTCAATAAAGACGGTGTAATCGACTCGAACGACCGTACACCGATTGCGGATGTCAACCCCAAACATACAGGAGGAATCGGAAATACATTCTCTTATAAAGGTTTCGACTTGTACGCCTTCTTCCGCTGGTCATACGGCAACGACGTAGTAAACGGCAACGCCTACTATCTCGTAGGAACGACTAGTATCAACAACGTCCTGAAGAGTGTCTACAAAGATGTATGGTCTGCCAACACCCCCACTAATAATTATCCTTTGTACGGCCGAGGAACCTGGGGAGAAAGCGTACTTAGAAGTGACCTGGTAGAAGACGGTTCATTCTTACGTCTGCAAACCCTGACTCTGGGCTATACCTTCCCCGCCAAGTTAACCGGCAAAATGGGCCTCTCCAAAATGCGCATAGCACTGACCGGAACGAACTTATGGCTCTGGACCCGTTACTCCGGCTTCGACCCCGAGGCAAATACCGGTTACGGAACAGTAGCCCGTCTGGCTCCCGGACTCGACATGAGCCCGTACCCGAGACCACGCTCCTTCTCGCTTTCAATCGAACTAGGGTTTTAATCATAAAAGAACAAGTACATGAATAAGTTTAACATATTAATTGCAATGCTTGTATGCCTGAACATTTGTGGCTGCTCCGATTTTCTGGAAGAAGACCCCAAAGGCAAACTGACAACTGACAATTTCTACAACAGTGAATCCGATGCGCGGCAAGCCATTAATGGTGTTTACCGCAGATTATCCGATTCGTGGGTGACGGGATACAATATAAAGCAAATCCCCAACGACTTGCTGAAACGCGCAAGCTGGGACGAAGCAAGCGGACTAAGTAACTTCACATACGGTTCTGAGAACACATATATCGCCGGTATGTGGCAAAATCACTATGCAGTGATAAAAGACTGCAATTCTGTGATAGACAACGTGACTGCCAACAAAGAGAAAATCAACAACTGGGAAAGATATGTCGGACAGGCACATGGCATCCGTGCTTTCCTGTATTTCGACCTTGTCAGGTGGTTTGGTGATGTGCCGCTGGTATTGACCGATACCAAATCTCTTGACGGACTGGAGGTGACACGCACTCCGCAGAAAGAAGTATTCCGGCAAATCATAGAGGATTTCGAATACTGTATCAGTCACACAATGGACAAGGGCGACACTTCAAAAGGCTATCAATACGGCAGATTGACCAAAGACGCCTGCCATGGTTTCCTGGCTAAAGTATATTTATGGCTGGGTAGCGTAGCGCAACGGGACGGAAAAGAAATACTAGGCAATGCAGCCGACAATTTCGAGAAGTCACTCGAACATTCAAGTGCTGTTATTCAAGGCGGACGTTACAAACTGGTGGACTATTATCCGGATGTATTCAATGCCAAGACCCGGGACAAGGCACCGGATGAAGTTTTGTGGTGTGTTCAGGGGTTGACAGGTGACGACACGGGAACATGGACAGGCATGATGTTCGGTATCAGAGGCAACCAGAACCTCGGAGGTTCGTGGGATAACATCTCAAGTTCGGACTACCACCGCATGATGTATGAACCGAGCGACTCTATCCGCCGTTTATGGAACTGCCCGCGAATGACCATACAAGATGACGGAACGTTATGGGGCTGGGACTACAAGATGTATTGGGACACAAGGGGCGACCAGAAGCTGAGCGAGGCCACGGAAAACAATAACTGGCTTCAATGGAGTATCGGCAAATTCAGACGATATCCGTTGGCAGACCCTTCATCATACAATTACACCAACTTCGGTATGGATGAACCTCTGCTCCGCTATGCGGACGTGTTACTGATGTACGCGGAAGCATACAACGAAGTCAACCATGCTCCCGGCGACTACCGACCTTCTTCAGGAATGGACATGAGCGGAATCTCCATACAGTCTGCTTACGACGCTGTCAACCTTGTGCGCAAACGTTCGCGAATCGCCAACGAAGGCATTATGCACCAGGATGTACTGCCCCGTAAATTAATTACCGACTATGCTACCGAAGTAGACGAATGTGTACCCGACTGGAAACCCGGAGCATACGGTTATATCTACGACGGAGTGAGAACTGCCTGGGAGTATAACAGATACGGCGATGATTATACAGCCTTCAGAACTGAAATACTTAACGAACGGGCACGCGAACTAGTAGCCGAGTCGACCGACAGGTGGTGCGACCTCGTCCGCCGCGGTATCCTGGTAAAGCAGATGCAGGCATGGCGGCAATATAACCCGTTCATCAGTAATACGGAACGGGAAATCACAACTCCCGGAGCTCCGGAGAATATCCAATCCCGCAATATGTTATTGCCCGTGCCTTTGAGTGAAATAGATGTGAACAAGAACCTGACTCAGAACCCGGGATATTAATCTTTTGTGTCAACTTAAAACGATAAGAGAATGAAAACAACCTATACTAAATTCATACTTCTGCTCGCAGCAACTACATTTATTGCGTGCAATGAAGAGAAAGCCCCCAGCTTACATATCTCCGCCAGCGCAGACAAGACAGAGGTAAAGGTAGGAGAACCCGTTACATTCAGTATCCGGCATAATGCAATGGCCGTATCCATTTACACCGGAGACGACGGGCACGACTACAAGAGCAGTGCCTACTATCTGCTGCAAGGAAAAACCAACGATGATTTACAAAACAACAATTATCGCCCTATCGATCCGGAAATTACACCGTATAATTGTAACTTTGCCGATACACCCGCCGGTTCCACTTCCATTACGGACAATCTCGCAGAAGTTGTGAACGCAGGCAGTGGTGATAACCTGATAGGTTCGGAAGCCGAAATCGAGTATGACGAGTCCATTCAGCAGAATGTACTGAAAATCACATCCGTTCATCCCGAATGGTGGTATCAGGCACTCCGCCTGCATACGGACGCCAAACTGGGAACAAACAAAAAGCTGAATTTACGGATGAGATTCGACAAAGACATCCTGGAAGATGTCAGTTCGGGAGAGCAGCGTCCGGACATCACAACCTTTCAGGTAGTCATCCGCCTCGGCGGCATTGGAGTCGGCGAAACGGAGGTTATATTCAGAGATGAAACCGTCTGGGACATATACTGGAATCCCAATACCGCGTTTACGGACTACTCCGTTGACTTGTCGAGTGTTATAGACGCCTGGCAGGGAGCTACGGGAAAAACGATGGGTACATTGTCATACATACAGATCTTATTTACCCCTAGTAATAATGCCGGATATTTAGGCGATTACTACATAGCTTCCGCAAGTTATGGTGATATAGACTATATTCCGTTCTCCACAGGCCAGTCTCTGAACATCAATGACAACTCCGGAATATTAAAATATCAATATACGTATACGCAACCGGGTAATTATCAGGTAGTCGTAATAGGCACCAATACAAGTATGAAAAACTATTCGGATAGCGGGTATAAAGACAATGTAGGAAACAATATTCATGCAAGTGAATATGATTACAACACTCAGTTCTCTACCATTGACATAACCGTTCGTCCATAACACAGACGTTTTTTGCTTATGAGATATTATAAACAAATCATTCTGTCACTTATCGTTCTTTCCTGTGCATTCATAACCGGCAATGCACAGGAAGAACTCCTGTTCCGTCATCTGACCAGAAACGAGGGACTGCTACACGATAACGTGACCTGTATCGTACAAGACTCCTTAGGATATATGTGGTTCGGAAGCCATAGAGGGCTTAATCGGTACGACGGATATTCCATTGATTCCTACAAGTACGAAAACGGTATTATAAATTCAGTCTATTATAACAGGGTTTATAGTATTCAGATAGTAGGTCGCTATATCTGGCTGGCTACGGAAGCCGGACTGGCTTGTTTTGATATCAGAACCAAGCAATTTGTCAGTTACCGGACAGAGGCTCAACCCGATCCCGCCTTTTATTCCAAAGTCAGGGTGCTCAAGCAGGGCATTGGTAATCAGTTATGGCTCATATCGGATAACCAAATCAGATTGGTAAAGATTGAATCTTCCGGAAAAGATAACGGGGAACCGGTCATTTCTGCCAGAAAGATAGGAGACACTTACAATTATATTTCCGACGAGTTGAACCCGAAGGTGGCAACAGACAGCCTGGGGAATGCCTGGATTTCGGGAAAAAGGTATCTGTCCGCCTACAAGGTTGACGCTGAGGGAGAATTGAAGTTTTCTGGCAATATCAATAATAACATAGGATCGGGAGTCAGGGATATTTGTTATGATAACGGAGATTTATGGATCATCTATCAGGAACATCTGGCTAAATATAAAATCGAAAACGACGGCAGTTATACACTTGCCAAGCAGGTCATGTTCCATACTCCGGGTGGGGTACTGTCCTTATGTGTTGACCCCGAATATGTATGGATAGGAGCAAACGAAGGACTTTTCCAAGTATGGAAAAGCAATGAGTCCACCTCTGTCATGGAACATAAGCACTCACCGTCCAATCCCTATTCGGTAGGAAGTGACATCAACAATATCTTCCTCGACAGGGACAATAATCTATGGGTATCCGCCTGGACCGCAGGCGTGTCTTATGCCAATACAAGGGCCCGTTTTTTCAAGACTGTCAGATACAGTCCTTTCAGAACGTCCGATACAAGTATCGGTTCCGAGTTTATCAGTTCCGTACATTACAGCAAGGATGGCCATGTATATATGGGAAGCAAGTTTGGCGGATTGAGCAGTTTCGATATCAGAACTAAAGAGGTGATATGGGATTATTGTCACCTTCCCCAGTTATTTCCGAGTATCACAAGTATACAGTCGGATAGCAGGAATATCTATGCAGCTGTCAGAGATAATATCGTCATTATCAATAAAAAGACAAGAGAAGTTACCCACTCACTGCGGACAATCAACGGCGGTTATATTTTCTGGCTGGATTTCGACAAGTTCAACCGTTTGTGGGTCACGACATATGCCGGACTGGAGTGTTTCGAAGAGAGCAACGGTCTATGGAAAAACACGATGACCTATACCAGCCGGACTCCCGCTCCTTGTAATCTGTCCACCGACTTGCTTCACAACATATATAGCGATACAACTAAAAATGAACTCATTATCACATCGGCAATGGGTATCAACCGTGTCATATTCGATAATGAAGGCAAGGTAGTCCGTATCGTCAAATATCTGGCGAGAGAGAACGACGAGAACAGTTTAAGCAGTAACTACATCTGGCCTATCGACAAGGGAAGCGACTCTACTTACTGGATAGGCACCATGGGCAACGGGCTTAATAAAGTGACACTGATAGACAGGCCCAACGGGATTTACGACTACTCAGCCAAAAGTTACGGGATAGAAGCCGGAGCGACGTCCAACGACATAGAGAGTATCGAAGTCGACAAGTTCGGGCGTGTATGGTGCGGAGGCTTTAATCTGAACTACTTCGACGACGGGATAAAACGCTTCAATGTATTCGACACAAACGATGGCTTACAAAGTTATGTGTTCGGTACTTCCTCTTCCGCCAAGGATGACGAAGGAAACTTATACTTCGGAGGAGCCCACGGCCTGAACTACTTCACTCCTATTGCCGAAACTCCGCATAACACCTCATATCGTGTTTACTTTACCGGTTGCCATATCAACGGAAAACCTGTAGACTCGGACATCGAATTTTCCAACAGTCTTGAACTCAAGTATCCTGATAATAATTTCTCCGTCAACTTCACCTCATTATCTTACAGTAACCAGCACCACATACGCTACCGCTACAAACTGGAAGGATATGATAATGAATGGCGATATATAGAAGCAGGCAAGGAACCAGCCGTAGCTTATCAGAAAATTCCGTTCGGTTCGCATACCTTACTGGTGGAAGCAGGCGACTGGCAAACATGGAGTAATGAACAATATGCATTGCAGATTTACTCCCAACCCCCTTTCTGGATGACTTGGTGGGCTTATACCCTATATATTCTCGCCATTCTGGGACTGTTCTACGTAGGTTTCCGTTACTTCATCAAGTGGACTCAGATGAAGAATACGATTTCCATGCAGAAAGAACAGGAACGACAGAAAGAGGAAATGATGCAAATGAAAATGAGATTCTTCACGGATGTTTCTCATGAGTTCCGGACCCCGCTGACCTTGATAAGCCACGCTATCAATGAGATTGCTGAAGACGAGGACATTTGCACAAACAAATATGTAAATATCATAAAACATAATACAGGCAAACTGTCGAACATGGTCAACGAACTGCTTGATTTTCACCGGGTAGAAGTGAAGTCCGCCCAACTCAGGACGACCTATACTTCTATTCCTGAATACGTGAGCGATATTTACGAAGAATTCAAAGGCTGGGCGGAAGCCTCCGACATCCATGTGAACTTACAAATTGACAATCCGGAGATCGGGATGTGGATAGACCCGGAGCATTTCGGTAAAATACTGTCGAATATTCTTTCCAACAGTATACGCTATTCTCATGCCGGCAGCGAAATCAACATTCAGGTTGCTAAAGGATACGTGAATGACATTGTTCCCCGCTATAAGGATTCTTTCTGGAATACCAAAGATATGATTCCCGGCGAACAGGCGATAATAAGAGTGAGCGATACAGGGATTGGCATGGAGAAAGCCGTACTGCCTACCATTTTCAAACGTTTTCATCAGGTGCAAAATAATACAGGTAAACAGCATACCGGTTCGGGCATCGGGTTATCTCTGGTCAAATCCCTTATCGAACTCCACCACGGCGGAATTATCATCAGCAGCAAGCCGGATGCAGGAACCGAAGTTATCATAGCCCTGCCGATATCGGACACCTATCTGGCCAAAGAGGAAAAGATAGAAGAAAGTACTTTCGTACTAAAAGACTATTTATCAAACTATGCAGTAGAGTACGAACCATTGGAGATAGAA
The DNA here is from genome assembly GCF_002222615.2 of Bacteroides caccae. Lineage (NCBI taxonomy): Bacteria > Pseudomonadati > Bacteroidota > Bacteroidia > Bacteroidales > Bacteroidaceae > Bacteroides > Bacteroides caccae. The sequence goes on from NZ_CP022412.2 coordinate 575,102, forward strand.
GAAACCACAGCTATTTATATGGAAGGCAAACCTACGATTCTGCTGGTGGATGACAACCACGAAATACTTATGATATTAAGGGAGTATTTCGTAAAAGACTATAATATCATCATGGCTATTGATGGACAGGAAGCCTTGGACAAATGTAACCGCAGCCTTCCGGACATTATCATTTCAGACGTAATGATGCCCAGAATGAACGGTATAGAACTGTGTGCAACTCTAAAGAAGAACTTACAGACTTGTTTTATTCCTATCATTCTGCTTACTGCAAAATCGCAGGTTGAGGACCAGATTGAAGGGATTGAAATGGGAGCGGATGCGTACATCCCCAAACCCTTCAACCCCAGACTTCTCAAAGCAAACGTCCGCAATCTTCTCAATAAAAGTCATCAGATGCGGAATCTGCCTACCGCCAACAACGTCCGGCAGGAGATTCAGGACAAGAAACAAAGAGAAGTGTTCGACAAACTAGTAGAGTTGGTTAATGCCAATCTAACCGACCAGCAATTCTCCGTCGACCACCTCTGCCTCGAACTTGGAATGAACAGGACCAAACTGTATAGCTTTATCAAGTCGACAACCGGAATGTCTTTGGGAAATTACATCCGTAAGATTCGGTTGGACAAGGCAGCCGAATTGTTAAGAACCACCGATATGTCAATCAGTGAAGTCGGTTATGCCGTCGGAATCGAAAGTCCGTCTTATTTCACGAGAACATTTAAAGAACAATTCGGCAGTTCACCCTCCGAATTTATCAAGCATTAGTCACATTAATATTTATATTATGAAGAAATTAATCCTCAGTATCCTGGCATTCAGTCTCGCAACAACTGCTTTGCCACAACAGGTAAAAGAAATAGAAATCCTTCCCAATGAAAAATGGTGGGGAGGAGCTACCGACCTCGGCAATAAAATGCCTTTCTGCGATAACACAATAGAAGCCGACCTGCAAACCCAGAATTTTAATAACCAGACTACCCCGTTACTTATCTCGAATAAGGGGCGTTATATCTGGTGTGACGGTCCATTCCAGTTTCAACTGAGAGACGGAAAAATCCGCATAGAATCCGCCAGAGGAACAATAGAGTACGCTACCGCGGGAAACACATTAAAAGAGGCTTACCTGACCGCTTCCGGAAAGTATCTCCCACCCGCCGGTATATTGCCGCCCGAACTGTTCTTCTCAAAACCGCAATACAATACCTGGATAGAGCTTATATATAATCAGAATCAAGAGGATATCCTGAAATATGCAAGAAGTATTATCGACAACGGATTTCCTACCGGCATACTGATGATTGACGATAACTGGCAAAAAGATTACGGAAACTTCAACTTCCGCCCGGACAAGTTTCCGAACCCCAAAGCAATGGTTGACGAACTTCATGCCATGGGATTTAAAGTGATGTTATGGGTAAGTCCGTTTGTGTCACCCGATAGCGAAGAATTCAGGTATCTAAAGACAAAGGGATATCTGGTAAAAAGAAAAGGTAGTGACCAGCCGGCAATTCTCGATTGGTGGAACGGTTCCAGTGCCTGTTATGACCTGAGCAATCCTGAAGCTTATAACCATTTACGGAGTACGCTCAAGAAAATGCAGCAAGACTATCATATCGACGGTTTCAAATTCGATGCAGGAGACCCGGAAAGATATCCGGAAAAAGAGGTAGATGTTTTCGACCGCCAATCGTATGATACCGAACAGACTTATTTATGGGCCAAGTTGGGGCTCGAATTTCCATATAACGAATTCCGTGCCTGCTGGAAATTAGGCGGCCAGCCTTTAGTACAACGCCTGGGCGACAAGAAATACTCATGGGACGGAGTGGCAAGTCTGGTTCCCTCAATGATAGCCGCCGGCCTGTTGGGATATTCGTATGCCTGTCCCGACATGATTGGAGGCGGAGAATATTCCAGTTTTCAGGGTATTGATGCGTCCGGTTTTGACCAGACATTGATTGTACGTTCCTGCCAGATACATTCCATGATGCCGATGATGCAGTTTTCAGTAGCCCCCTGGCGGATTCTAAGCAAAGAGAACCTGGAAATGTGCATCAAGTATGCCAAATGGCATGAGCAACTGGGTGATTATATACTCTCACAGGCAAAAAAAGCCTCTATTACAGGAGAACCCATTGTACGTCACATGGATTATGCCTTCCCTAATCAGGGATTTGAAGAATGCAGAGACCAGTATATGTTGGGGGATAAATACCTGGTAGCCCCCATTATGTCCAGCGGCAATACACGTACAGTAAAACTCCCCAAAGGTAAATGGAAAGATGATCTGGGAAAAGTCTATAAAGGAGGTAAAACGTATACCCTCGACGTCCCTCTTTCACGGCTTCCCTGGTTTGTAGAAGTTAAATAATCCCGAATATTCACACTTCATATATAGTATCCCATGAAAAGACTCTTGTTATCTCTTCTTTGTATTCCGGCTCTGTTATTGACTTTCTGCAATGACAAAGTAAACTCCAAAGAAGAAACAGAATCTCCCGCTTCCAGTGCGCCGGATCAACTGGAGAAAGTAACATACCAACCCTCGGAGGAAATAATTTGTAACCCGGAGAGAGGATTCTTCACTCATCAGGAATATGCCACGGACAATAACCACTCCATTACCCCCGCCTTCTTGAAAGAATGTCGGGAGAAAGGCATGAGCCTTATATTCACCGCCTACTATATGAGAGATTTCAAAGATAAGTTGATCTCCGAAGAATATCTGCAACGGATACGCAACAATATGTTGGCTCTCAGAAAAGGAGGAGCAAAATCTGTATTACGCTTTGCATATACTTCCTCTGAAAACGAAAAGCCATGGGATGCTCCCAGGGAACTCACGGAACAGCATATCCAACAACTAAAACCTATTCTGGAAGAATTTTCGGATGTAATATGTGTACTCGAAGCCGGATTTGTCGGGGTATGGGGAGAATGGTACTATACTGACCATTATAACTACCAGCCTAAAAAGGGAGAGTATGCTCCCCGCCGTAAGGTACTGGATGCCCTTCTGAAAGTAATGCCCAAGGACAGAATGATAAGTGTACGGTATCCGGTAGCCAAGTTATTTACTTTCAATATTAACTACACCGACACCATTACTAGGAAAACGGCTTATAATGAATCCGACTTATCTCGTATAGCTTTTCACAACGACTGTTTTCTGGCCGACATAGATGACATGGGAACTTTCGGAGAGAATCCTGATTACAGAAAATTCTGGGAATGGGAAACAAAATATGTAGCCATGGGAGGAGAAACCTGTAAACTGTCGGAATATTCGAACTGCGAGAATGCTGTAACAGACTTTGCCAAATACCATTGGTCGTATATTAATATTGATTATCATCCCGCAGTCATCAACCAATGGGAGGACGAACAATGCATGAAGGAAATACAAAAGCGTTTAGGTTATCGCTTCACTCTCTCCGAAGGATATTTTACTCCCAAAGGAGAAATAGGTTGTCCTTATGAAGTGGTGTTAAAGTTACAGAATACAGGTTGGGCTGCCCCATTTAATCCGAGAGATGTCGAGATTGTATTTGTCCACAAAAAGAAGAAAGAGAACAAGTATAAGATCAAACTTAAAGAAGATCCGCGTTTCTGGTTTCCGAATGAGCAGATTACCATTCAGGCTCGATTCGGACTACCGGAATCAATGCCAAGCGGTGAATATGATATTTATTTGAATCTTCCCGACCCCAGACCAACCATTTCGGCACGTTGGGAATACAGTATACAATTAGCTAACAAAGATGTATGGAACAAACAATACGGATATAATAAAATACACAGTACAATGTTGGTTACTAATTCAAATAAAGCATCTTTCGTTGGAGAAAGTTTAGAAAATTTCCAAGTAAAATAATTCAAAGGAACGTCTTCTTTGAGGGAAAAAGAAAAGGCAGGCAAAAACGATACACTCACAAAGTTTGTCGTTTTTGCTTTTTTAGGTACTTTTGTAATCGAAAAAACCAAAATGCAGTATCTGCAAAAGAATTATGAAACATCCTCTTGACCTGTTCCAATATTGTCCCGAATGTGGTTCCTCTCATTTCGAAGTCAACAATGAAAAGTCCAAAAAATGTACAGATTGCGGCTTTGTCTATTATTTCAATCCATCTTCCGCTACCGTGGCTCTAATCCTGAACGACCAAAACGAGCTGCTCGTCTGCCGCCGTGCCAAAGAACCTGCCAAAGGTACGCTCGACCTTCCCGGGGGATTTATCGACATGAACGAAACCGGCGAAGAAGGCGTAGCCCGTGAAGTATTGGAGGAAACCGGATTGAAAGTGCAACAAGCCGTCTATCAATTCTCACTTCCCAATATTTACATCTATTCCGGTTTTCCCGTGCACACACTTGATATGTTCTTTCTTTGTACCGTAGAAGATATAAGCCACTTCTCGGCAATGGATGATGTATCAGATTCTTTCTTCCTGCCTCTCTCCGAGATCAATCCGGAAGATTTTGGACTGGATTCTATCCGTCGAGGACTTAAAAAATTCTTATCCGACAGATAATTCGTTAAAATATAACAAATTACGGAAACATATCCCCTTCCATTCTGTCTAATATTTTAATGAGCTTTAAATTAACAGCCATTAAAATACGTCATTGGAAGATATATAGTACTTTTGCATAAACACCCTATTATGAAAAAAGAAATTACTAGACTCATTTGTGCGACTATCTGTTGCGCACCAATTATAGGATTTGCCCAGACAGGTGATAAATTCACTTCGGCTGACAACCTTTATAAAGAAGGGAAAGAACTTTTCCAGGAAAAAAATTATGCCGCTGCCCTGCCGGCACTAAAGGCATTTGTAAAGCAAAAGCCAACAGCCAGCCTACTCCAAGATGCGGAGTATATGTTGGTCAGTTCAGCTTACGAGTTGAACGACAAGAACCGTATCGAATTGCTCCGCAAGTATCTCGACCATTATCCCGATACTCCTTATGCCAATCGTATCTACTCGTTACTGGCTTCCTGCTACTTCTACGAAGGAAAATACGATGAGGCTATGGCACTCTTCAACTCTACCGACCTCGATTTGCTAAACAATGAGGAACGGGACGACCGCACTTATCAACTGGCTACCTGTTATCTGAAAACAAACGATTTGCGGGAAGCTGCTATCTGGTTCGAAACCTTACGTGCCAACAGTCCCAAGTATGCAACAGACTGTGATTACTATATTTCTTATATCCGTTACACACAGAAACGCTATAACGAAGCATTGAAAGGTTTCCTGCCGCTACAAGACAATGCTAAATACAAGGCACTCGTCCCTTATTATATCGCCGAGATTTATGTACAGCTCAAGAATTATGATAAGGCACAAATCGTAGCACAGAATTACCTGTCGGCTTACCCGAATAACGAGCACGCCGCCGAAATGTACCGCATCCTAGGAGATGCCTACTACCACTTCGGGCAATATCCCCAAGCCGTAGAAGCATTCAGCAATTATCTGGACAGAGAGCACGCCGTCCCGCGCCGTGATGCCCTTTATATGCTGGGACTTTCTTACTATCAAACAAAAGTTTATTCCAAAGCAGCAGAGACGTTAGGCAAAGTAACCACAGAAAACGATGCCCTTACACAGAACGCTTATCTGCACATGGGACTTTCCTACCTGCAATTGGCAGAAAAGAACAAAGCACGTATGGCTTTCGAACAGGCTGCTGCATCCAATGCCAATATGCAAATCAAAGAACAGGCAGCTTATAACTATGCGCTTTGCCTGCACGAAACTTCTTTTTCTGCCTTCGGCGAGTCTGTCACTGCTTTCGAGAAGTTCCTGAATGAATTTCCGACCTCTCCATACGCCGAAAAAGTAAGCAGTTACCTGGTAGAAGTTTATATGAATACCCGCAGCTACGATGCCGCATTAAAATCTATCGACCGGATTGCCAAACCGAGTGCCCAGATACTGGAAGCCAAACAAAAGATATTATTCCAGTTAGGTACACAATCTTTTGCCAACGCCGACTTCGAACAGGCTCTTAAATACCTGAACCAGTCTATCGCTATCGGACAATACAACCGCCAGACCAAAGCAGACGCTTACTACTGGTGTGGAGAGTCATATTATCGTCTCAACCGAATGGTAGAGGCAGCCCGCGATTTCAACGCCTACCTGCAACTGACCACCCAGCCCAATAACGAAATGTACGCGTTGGCTAATTACAACTTGGGCTATATCGCTTTCCATCGGAAAGACTATACACAGGCAAGCAACTATTTCCAAAAATATATCCAATTGGAAAAAGGAGAAAACACAACGGCGCTTGCCGACGCTTACAACCGTATTGGTGACTGCCACCTCCATGTACGTAACTTTGAAGAAGCCAAACATTACTATTCGCAAGCCGAGCAAATGAATACTCCTTCAGGAGATTATTCTTTCTATCAACTCGCTCTCGTATCCGGCTTACAGAAGGACTACACCGGTAAAATCACTTTATTGAACCGTCTGGTCGGCAAATATCCCGCTTCACCTTATGCTGTAAACGCCATTTATGAGAAAGGGCGTTCCTATGTGCTAATGGATAACAACAATCAGGCTATCACCTCCTTCAAGGAACTGCTGAACAAATATCCCGAAAGCCCGGTCAGCCGGAAAGCTGCCGCAGAAATCGGTTTGCTGTTTTATCAGAAAGGAGATTATAACCAAGCGATCGAAGCATATAAGCAAGTTATCGAGAAATATCCGGGCAGCGAAGAAGCACGCCTCGCCATGCGTGACTTGAAGTCTATTTATGTAGACTTGAACCGTATTGATGAGTTTGCCGCTTTAGCGAATGCCATGCCGGGACATATCCGTTTCGACGCCAACGAACAGGATTCGCTTACGTATACCGCTGCCGAAAAGATTTATATGAAAGGCAGAATGGAAGAAGCCAAAACAAGCCTCAACAAATACCTGCAGACTTTCCCCGAAGGAGCTTTCAGTCTGAATGCACATTACTATCTCTGTCTGATCGGCAGTGAACAGAAGAATTATGATATGATTCTCCTCCACTCCGGCAAGTTATTGGAATATCCGAATAATCCATTTGCGGAAGAAGCACTTATCCTGCGGGCGGAAGTACAGTTTAACCAACAAAATACGGCAGAGGCACTGGCAAGTTACAAAATGCTGAAAGAGAAAGCAACCAATGTAGAAAGACGCCAGCTTGCCGAAACAGGTATCCTGCGTTGTGCCTTCCTGTTGAGAGACGATGTGGAAACAATCCATGCCGCTACCGATTTACTGGTAGAGCCCAAGCTTAGTCCGGAACTAAGAAACGAAGCGCTCTATTACCGTGCCAAAGCTTATACTAACCAAAAAGCTGGCAAGAAAGCAATGGACGATTATCGCGAATTGGCTAAGGACACACGTAACTCTTACGGTGCCGAAGCGAAATATCAGGTTGCCCAAGGGCTTTACGATGCCAAAGAATATGCTGCTGCGGAAAAAGAACTTCTCAACTACATCGAACAGAGTACCCCTCACGCTTACTGGCTGGCACGCAGCTTTGTCCTTCTATCCGATGTTTATCATGCGACAGGCAAAGATCTGGACGCACGCCAATACCTATTGAGCCTGCAACAGAACTATCAAGGTAACGACGATATTGAGAGTATGATTGAAAGCAGACTTCAGAAACTGAAAACTGAAAATTGAGAATCTAAAAAACAGAAATGATATGAAACGAGCTTTTTATATAATAGGAGGACTTACACTGGCAATCTCAATACCGTCAGCTCTTCAAGCCCAGACTACCCAACCCAAAGATACGACCATGAACCGTACTGTCGTTGTGGAACAAGAATATAATCCGGATATTATGGACGCCTCGAAAGTGAACGTCCTGCCCAAAGTGGAAGAACCGACAGTCAGCAAGAAAAATGTGGAATACGCCACGACATTCTTTCCGGCGACCTCCGTTCCAGCAGGTCTGATGCGCCCCTATACCGGAAAAGAAACACAACCCGGCAGCACTCCCGGATATGTGCGTGCCGGTTATGGCAATTACGGCAATCTCGATGTACTCGCCAATTATTTATTCCGCTTGTCTGATAAAGACAAACTGAATGTACGCTTCCAAATGGATGGGATGGACGGTAAACTGACCATTCCTTTCACCGACAGCGAGAAATGGAATGCATTCTATTACCGTACACGTGCCAACGTAGATTATACACACCAGTTTAACAAGCTGGATTTGAATATTGCCGGTAACTTCGGACTGAGTAATTTTAACTTCAAACCGGGAAGTGCGAACAGCAAGCAAAAGTTTACATCCGGAGATTTTCATGCCGGCATTCATTTCATCGATGAAACCGCTCCCCTGCGTTTCAATGCCGAGACGAATCTGTTGATGTACGAACGTCAGCACAATATGCTCAATGAACATACAGACAATACATCGCTTAAAGAAACAATCATACGTACCAAAGGAGATGTCACAGGAGCGATCAACGACCAGCAATCGGTTACTATTGCATTAGCTATGAACAATTTCTTGTACAGCGGATATACAAAGAATATCTCCACTGGAGATGAATACTTCAAGAATTATACAACCCTCCTTCTGAATCCTTATTACGAACTGGATAATGATGACTGGAAATTACACGTCGGCGCCAATGTGGACTTATCTTTCGGATTCGACAAAACATTCCGCGTATCACCGGACATCACTGCACAATACATATTCTCTGACAGCTATGTAGTTTATGCCAAAGCAACAGGAGGGAAACTTCTCAATGATTTCCGCAGATTGGAGAGTATTTGTCCTTATGGCGAACTACCGGACGCCCATCTTTCTTCCACCTGGGGATATGTGCAACGTCCTTACGATACATACGAACAAATTAATGGTACGCTCGGATTCAAGGCCAGTCCTTATCCGGGAGTATGGTTCAATATATACGGAGGCTACCAGAACTTGAAAAATGACTTATCTTATTCAGCTTTCGGAAGAGCGAGTGTTACCCATTTCGAATCTTATCTGAATTTCTCGCAAGATAATACAGACAATCTTTATGTCGGAGGTGAAGTTAGTTACGACTATAAAGAAATCGTGTCTTTATCTGCCAAGTACACTTATCGTAAATGGGACAGCAAAACAGAAGAATATCTGTTGGCTGTAAAACCTGCCAGCGAAATGTCTTTCAACGTTCGTATTCATCCGATTTCCGCCTTGAATATCAATCTCAGCTATGACTACATCAACAGGGAAGAAGTGGAAGGATACGCAAAAATGGCTGCTATCAATGATTTGCACATTGGGGCAAGCTATAATGTGTTCAAAGGAGTATCGGTCTATGCGCAAGTACACAATCTGCTGAACAAGAAGTATCAATACTATTTAGGTTATCCTGCCGAAGGATTCAATTTCCTAGGGGGCCTGAGTTTCCGGTTCTAAAGTCAGCAAAAAGATAAATCATAGCAAAATAAATCAGTTCCGGCTTAATCTATTACACACGCCAATGTAGTCAGATTAAGCCGGAACTAGTTTTATCAATCAGATTTTATCTTTCTAATCTATCGCAAAAATACTTTAATTATTTTATTCAGCCTTTATATATACTACCGAACGTCCTGTCCCATACTTTCTCAAAATGCCTTGCCCAATAAAAGTATTTATATCTTTCAATGCCTGTGTTTTTGTCTTTCCGACAAGTGAAGCATAATCCTGTCGGTTAATACACGGATTCTTCACACGAAAGGGAGAATGATAACGTTGCAATACCAATTCACTCTCAATATCCTTCTTAAACTGACGGTTTATTCTCAAATTAATGTCTTTAAGAGATACTGATGGTGAACGTAAGTCTTTTGGCTTAGTCACTTCTTTGTCCACACTCAAAGAAAGAGTAAAATAGCCAATATCACCCAATTCAACGGAAAATCCTTTCAAAAGCAAATGCCGTAATTCTTTCGAGATAGCTTCTATGATACCCACCACTTGCGCATGAGGCATACGCTGAAATGCTACAACTTGATCTGCAATTTCTTCGGCAGTATAACTACCCTTCAATACCACACGTGCATGTAAAGGCAACACTTCCCCTTCCTTGTCAGGATTAGGTGTTTCGTAAAGGTCATAATTAACACTCATTACTCATTTGTTTTTCATTGGGGAAGATTATTCTTTTCATCCTCATATACTATTTACTTCATTGGCTAGTCAGTTTTCGTTCAACAATTGTTAAACGAAAACTAAAATACTAACGAGACAAATGTACGTAGAATATACAGACATTAATCTATACTAACCAACATTTTATTTTATCCGATAGGTTTTCCTAGTGAATGTAAACATATTTACCCACAACTTCAAAAGTGGCTTCCTGTACTATCACAAAGCGTTTTATAGCATTTTGTGCACCTTATTTGGAGAATATTGCACATCTGTTTTCCACACCTCATCTAACTTTGCAGTATTGTTAAAAGCCAACAAATCCATTAATTGTTGACCTTACTTCAAATGAAGCAGATTATTAACTTAACATATTATTAATCTTTCATTATTAACCTAATTAAATTAAACAGTATGAGAAACGCGCGTAATTTAAGATTCCGTTTTCTTATTATGTTTCTTTTGTTCATACCAATGATGTATGCCTTACCCCCTGAAGGTATTACTATCAAAGGTAAAGTAACGGATGAAACACTCAAAGAAGGTGTTCCCGGTGCTAATGTAACTGTAAAAGGTACAAGCATAGGAGCTATTACAGATTTCGACGGCAACTTTACAATCGTCGTTCCAAACAGAAAGTCGGTGTTGAGTATCTCCTTTATCGGGTATGTAACCCAAGAAATAGTAGTGGGAGACAGGAAATTTATCACAGTCACCTTGAAAGAAGACTCGCAGAACCTTGGTGAAGTAGAAGTGGTAGCTATCGCCTACGGTAATCAGGACAGGAGAATGCTTACGAGTGCCGTCTCCTCTATTGACAACAAGGAGTTGATAAAATCACCGGCAACAAGTATCACGAACATCCTTGCCGGTGCATTGCCGGGGGTATCTTCAGTACAGACTACCGGACAACCGGGTAAGGATGCCGCCGCCATTTACGTACGTGGTGTCGGTTCATTGAATGATTCACAGTCCAAGCCCTTAATTCTGGTAGATGGTGTCGAACGTGCCTTTTCACAGATTGACCCGAATGAGGTAGAAACTATCTCCGTGTTGAAAGATGCCTCTTCTACCGCAGTGTTCGGAGTAAGAGGCGCGAATGGTGTCATACTGATTACTACCCGTAGAGGTAAATCGGGAAAGACACAAATATCCGCCAGTACCAAGCTAGGATTGCAGCAACCCATTTCACTGGTAGAGCAGACAGGCAGTTACGAATTTGCACGGTTCTGGAACATGAAGCAGGAAATGGATCATGTCACCAATCCCAAACTTTACTTTACTCCGGAACAGATAGAGGCTTATCGTACAGGCTCCGACCCTATCATGTACCCTAACATGGATTGGAAGAAGTATATCTTCCATAATCTCTACCTCCAAAGCCAGAACAACGTCAACATTTCCGGTGGTAACGACAATGTACAGTATTTCGTATCGGTAGGTTATACGTATCAGAACGGACTACTGAAAGAACTTCCCGGACAGTTGTATGACAACAACTACCGCTACAACCGCTATAACTATCGTGCCAATATCGACGCGAACCTGACCAAGACCACTACCATGAAATTGGGTGTAGGCGGTGTGCTAGGCAAGATACAAGAACCACGCGACGTTCAGTCGGGTACAGGTAACGACCCGAATGCTTGGGTGATAGCGCAAATATGGTCACATCCTTTTGCCGGACCGGGGTTTATCAATGGAGTACGTACATTGGTTCCCGATGACCTGGTACCCTTAGGAGAAGTAATGCGCGATGGTATGTTCGTATTCTACGGAAAAGGATACAACCAAACGTATGACACGACGTTGAATATGGACTTGGACATCACACAGAAATTAGATTTCGTCACTCCGGGACTGAGCGTTTCCGTCAAAGGAGCCTACGACAATCAATTCAAGTTATATAAGGAACGTGCCGGAGGAGCCATAGAATCACAAACAGTATACTACCAATCATATTTCGACTCGAACGGGAATATGCCCCAGACCGATCCCGATTACGACAAGACACATATTTTCGTACCTTCCGGCAGCGATACTCCGCTGACCTATTCGGAAAGTAGCGGACGAGCACAAAACTGGTACCTCGAGGGACGTATCAACTATGATCGTATGTTCGGCGATCATAAAGTGTCCGGACTCATCCTGTACAACCAATCACGCAATTACTATCCGGACAGCTACACTTATCTGCCGCGCAACTATGTAGGACTGGTGGGACGTGCCACGTATGCCTATCAAAGCAAATACCTGCTCGATGTAAACGTAGGGTATAACGGCTCGGAAAACTTTGCTCCGGGTAGCACACGTTTCGGTATCTTCCCTTCTTTCTCAGCTGGCTGGATAGCCACTGCCGAGAAATTTATGGAAAACCAGAAAGTAGTGGATTACTTAAAGCTCAGAGCTTCCTGGGGACGTGTAGGTAACGACAAAGGCGTAAATTCCCGCTTTATGTACATGCCTGCCGTATGGGGTGGCTCAGGAAGTTACAGTTTCGGTATTAATAATCCCATATCCCAATCGGCAGCCGCCATCTCAAGTATGGGTAATCCGGAAGTGACTTGGGAAACTGCGGAGAAACAGAACTACGGTATCGATCTTAAGTTCTTCAACAGCCGCCTGTCTGCAACTTTCGACTATTTTATCGAACACCGCACGGGGATTCTTATTTCTCCAGAATCTACTCCGAACATTATCGCAACCTCTCTGCCTAACCTCAATATAGGTAAGGTAAACAATCACGGTTACGAAATCTCTTTGGGCTGGCGCGACAGGATAGGTAAGAATTTCGGTTATTACGTAGATGCCAACGTCTCCTTTGCCCGCAACAAGATCCTTTATATGGACGAAGTACCCAAGCAGTTCTCTTATATGAACCATACCGGCGGTTCTACGGGACGTTACAGCAGATTGTACAACTTTGTCCGTCTTTATCAGTACAGCGACTTTACTACCGGTGCCGGTGGCGAGTTAGTTTTAAATCCGGAACTTCCGCAACCCTCCGTGAAGGTATATCCGGGCGATGCTATGTACGCTGACCTCAACGGTGATCATGTCGTAGACGGTAATGACAAATGTGTGACCGGCTTTGCCACCCGCCCGGAATATGTATTCGGCATGAACATGGGTTTCAACTGGAAAGGCTTTGACCTCTCCATGCAGTGGGTAGGCTCCAAGAACGTCAACAGAATGTACGAAATCGAATACCGTATCCCGTATACCAATGCAGGAAAGCGCGGTCTGCTAACCTACTTTTATGATGGTTGTTGGACAGAGGAGAACCAATTGGGTGCTGTCTATCCGCGTGCATCGGAAACTTCGGAAAGCTGGAATTCCGAGCCCTCTACTCTTTGGCTGGCAGATGCTTCTTATCTCCGCCTGAAAAGTCTGAGCCTCAGCTACACGCTCACCGGAAAAAAATTCTTGAAGAAACTGGGACTTACTTCACTCGGATTCAATTTCAGCGGTTATAACCTGCTGACTTTCTCACCGCTTAAATACCTTGACCCGGAAAGTAACCCTGACAACTATGGAGAGTATCCGCTGATTAAGGTGTACAGCTTTGGTTTAAATCTTAACTTCTAAAAGAACAACTTTATGAATAGTATATTAAAAGGATTCATGGCACTAGGATGCCTGCTAATGGCTTCTTCCTGCTCTGAAATCAGTTTCGGAGATAAATTTCTGGGCAATCAGCCTGAAAGTTCCGGAGCAACCACCAAAGAGATGTTTTCTTCGAGAATAAATGCCGAAAAGGTGCTGACAAAAGCATATACCGGATTACCTTACGGGCTGCCCACCACTTCCGACTGGAAGTTAGGTGTGAACATCCTCGAATCTCTCACTGACTTATGTTACAGTTTTCGAGACAACATCAACGACGGTCCTCTAAAACTTTATTATAACGGCGCACTCAGTCCCACCAACGTTCCCCGAAGTGCAGCCTACCGTTATGGAAGTAAAGCCGACTGGACTGCCATCCGCTACGCCTGGTGCTATATCGAGAATGTAAAAGATGTGCCCGATATGTCGGAAAGTGAAAAGAGCCAACGTATCGCTGAAGCGAAAACCGTTATAGCCCTTTGTTACTTCGAGATGCTTCGCTATGTAGGCGGCGTGACGTGGATAGACCACTATGTAGACGTCAACGAGGAGATGAACTTCCCCCGCATCACATTCGCCCAAACCGTGGAGAAGATTGTAGCTTTGCTCGACGAGGTCATCAACTCCAACTTAAAGTGGAAACAGGATGACGCGGATGACGGACGTATGACCAAGGCGGGAGCTATGGCACTGAAATTCAAAGTACTGCAATGGGCTGCCAGCCCCACTTTCAACTCTGACAAGAAATGGCATCCCCAAGCGGACGAATATACCTGCTACGGCAACTATAGCGCCCAGCGTTGGGAAGCTGCAAAGGCAGCAGGCGAGGCTTTCTTTGCGGAAGTGCAAAGACAAGGCGGATACTCGCTGATCCAGCCGGAGGAAGATACTCATCGGGCAAGACGTCTTGCCTACCGCCGGGCATACTATAATCGTGGCGGTACGGAAATACTGATCTCTACCCGTCATGGATATGATGTCAACACTATTTGGGAGTATATCGACAGCCGTCCTTGGGGGTATCTTCCTACATTAAACTATGTCGATATGTTCTCTTGGGCGGACGGAACCGATTTTCCGAAAGACTTCAACTGGCAGTCTCCTTCCCGTCAGCCTTTCTTTACCGTGGGTGATATGGAACCTACCCGTGACCCGCGCCTGTATGAAAATGTGGCTTGTCCGGGAGACACCTATTGCAATGGAACAGTCGCCCCTGTCCATCTCAATCATCCCAACTACAAAGCCGGTAGCGGATTCATGACCATGAAGTTCATCTTACAAGAGAACAGTGACCGTGAAGGGCCGATACAGTGGCCTCATACCCGTCTGCCGGAAATCATGCTGGGATATGCGGAAGTACTCAACGAAGTGAATAAACGTCCGAACGATGAAGCCTACAAGTTGGTGAACGATGTACGGAAGAGAGTAGGTCTCTCCGAACTTCCCAAGAACATGAATTACGATGAGTTTCTGGAAGCCGTACTGAGAGAAAGAGCGCTGGAATTGGGATTCGAAGAGGTACGTTGGTTCGACCTTGTGCGCAGAGGTCGTGAAAACGATTTCAGAAAGCAACTGTACGGACTGCGGAGCAGAGGTAACGACCAACACAATCCCACAGCGTTCACTTTTGAGAAAGTAGAATTAAGCGACCGCTATTGGGTAGACAGTTGGGATACCAAATGGTATCTGGCTCCGATACCTCAAGACGAAATCAACAAGAGATATGGAATGACCCAAAATCCGGGTTGGTAAATTGATACGCAAACTAATATTCTATTGAACAATGAATAAAATAAACTATATATTAACCACTCTACTCCTGGGAGGTGCGGTAGTTCTGAACGCGCAGACACCAGCAACGGTATCGGATATGCAGCTGGCTGACACCTTGAGCGTAGGATACCGTATAAACGTATCTTCCCAGACCAGTAGTTATTCTGTCAACGGAGTCAATGCTTCTGCATTCGAAAAATCTCCGCATATAGACATCAGCAAAGCACTATATGGGAAAGTAGCCGGTCTGAACGTATATCAAGGCGCAGGCTCGTCAGCCGACAACGTTTCTTCTCTCTCCATACACGGTCATGCTCCGTTAGTGTTGATCGACGGTTTTCCTCGCGACATCACCGATATTAGTTCTATGGAGATCGAATCGTGCTACGTACTGAAAGACGCCGCTGCTGCTGCCCTCTATGGTATGCGCGGTGCTAACGGTGTAATATTGATTACGACCAAACGCGGCACAAGCAATGGACTAAAAGTAAAGGTAGACTATAACTTCGGCGTTAACACCCAGTTCCGCTCTCCTGACTTTGCAGACGCCTATACGTATGCGAACACTCTCAATACCGCACTGAGTGGAGACGGTCTGTCCGCACGCTACAATATCCGGGAATTGGAGGCTTTCCGTACAGGTATTTACCCATACGACTATCCGAACGTAGACTGGTGGGAAGAAACGTTGAACAAAACCGGATTTACACATAACCTAAAAATGGCTTTCAGCGGAGGTGGCGAAAAGTTCCGTTTCTATACCGTAGTAGATTACTATCGTGACCGTTCGATGCTGAAGAAAAATACGGAAGACACACGTTACGACACCACGCCCACAGATACACGCTTAACTGTGCGTACCAATCTGGACGTGAACGTGACTAAAAGTACTTATCTGAAACTCGGAATCGCTGGAAAACTGAAAGAACTTCGGGGAACCCGTTACGGGCGTAACGCTATCTTCAATGACATTTACGGCATTCCTTCGGCCGCATTCCCCATCCGTCATGAAAACGGCATCTTTGGAGGAAGTTCAGTCTATGGAGACAAGAACCCGATTGCCTTACTGAAACATTACGGACATATCCGTAATGTATACGGAAGCCTGCTCGCCGACTTGAGCGTCCGCCAAAAACTGGACATGCTGACCAAGGGATTGGCAGTCGAGGCGGCTATTTCTTTCGATAACATCGGAGGAATGTATGAAACCAGCAGCAAAAGTTACCGTTATATGAACAGCGGAGCCAGTATTTCCGACGATGGCACATTGATAACCACTCCTACTATTTGGGGCACAGACTCCGAAACCTTGGGACACAGCCAGCCTTTTGAAAACCTGTTGTTCAGAAGCAACTTCCAGGCAAAAGCGGACTATAGCCGTACCTTTGACAAACACCGGGTAGGAGGAGCATTGATTTACGACATGCAGTCAGTAAATAGAAACGGCAGAAACAATTCACAAAAAAATCTGTCAGTTTTAATGAATGCCACCTATACTTACGACGACCGTTATACCCTTAATGCCGTATTCAACCGTTCCGGTTCGGCATATTTGCCGGATGGAGACAAATTCGCGAACTATCCTGCCATATCTGCCGCCTGGATCGTATCCAACGAAGCATTCATGGAGAAAATAACTCCGATTAATATCTTCAAGATTCGTGCCTCCTATGGTCTTTCCGGTTGGGATGGAAACTTGAGCCACGAATTATGGCGCCAGTCATACGGTTATGCTGCAGGTTACAACTTCGGCGAAAACGCCGGAAGCGTTTCAGGAGGTAGCGAAGGTAACTTGCCAGTAGTCGGATTGGTAGCGGAGAAATCCCAAAAAGCGACTTTCGGATTTGATCTTTCCGCTCTCAACAACCGGTTAAATGCTACTGTGGAAGGTTTCTACGAGAAACGTTCGGATATACTTGTGTCCGGCGCCAATTCCACGTCCGGCATCATCGGTGTCACGGTGGGGCAAGTAAACGAAGGAATCTATAAATACAGAGGATTTGATGCCTCTTTGAACTGGAATGACAAAGCCGGTGATTTCCATTACAGTATCGGAGCAACCATGTCGTACTTGAACTCGGAAGTAGTCAATGTAAACCAAGCCTATCAAGAGTATGACTACTTGTACACCAAAGGCAACCGTGTGGGACAGATGTACGGTCTGGAAGCAATAGGATTCTTCAACAGTCAGCAGGAAATCAACAACAGCCCGCAGCAAACATTCTCAGGCATCGCTCCCGGTGACGTGAAGTATAAAGACCAAAACGGTGATAACCGCATTGATGAAAAAGATGTGGTAAAAATGTTCGGTTCCTCACTACCACGTTTCTACTTCGGATTCAATCTGAATTTCTCCTATAAAAGATTCGAACTCTCTGCCGACTTCCAAGGAATGACCGGTGTAACAGTCTCTCTACTTGACAGCCCGCTTTACCGACCGCTTGTGGACAACGGAAACATCTCGAACACGTTCCTGAACGAGGAAGTTTACTGGACACCGGAGAACAAAGCCAAAGCTACTATGCCGAGACTGACTACACAGGAAAACCAGAACAACTACCGTGCCAGTTCATTGTGGTATCGTGACGGTTCGTTCCTGAAATTACGGAACCTGCTGGTAGCTTATACATTTCCGAAATCTCAGACCCGTTTTGCCGATTTACAAGTATTCGTGCAAGGCACTAACTTGTTCTCGCTAGATAACATCCATTTTGCCGATCCCGAACAACTTGGTATCGCTTATCCGTCTGCAAGGAGCTATTGGGCGGGTGTGAAACTTAATTTTTAATGTAAAGTAAATGAACATTATGAGAACCAAATACATCATCTTAACCGTTTTGTCTTCGTTGAGCCTTGCTTCGTGCAATTATCTCGATTTTGATGAAACAAACGGTTTGAAGACAAAAGAAGACATGTATAAGTATTTCGGTACAAGCAAAGATATGCTGTCCCACGTATACTCATATATGCCGCAAGGATATGCGTATTTCGCAACTGAAGGAATCTTTTCCGAAGAGAGTTATTCCATGCGTGACTGTGCCTCAGACGACGGTGAGTTCGGAGCTTACGCCGCCAACATCCAAAACGCGAACAACGGCAATTGGTCACCCATCAAAACGTATGATGACGCTTGGACGCTCTATCGTGGCATCCGTGCCGCCAATAGTTTTCTTACAGAGATTGCACAAGTGGACTTCTCGCGTTATGAACACGACGGACAATATCAGAATTGGATGAAGCAATTGAAATACTTCCCTTACGAGGCCAGAGTGCTGCGCGCACACTACTTTTTTGAGCTGGCACGCCGCTATGGTGATATCGCCATGCCATTGGAAGTGCTTACAGAAGAAGAAGCGAACACTATTGGTAAAACACCATTTGCCGAGGTGATTAATTTTATTGTCAACGAATGTAACGAGGCTGCTAACAACTTACCGGATGATTATGTAAACGAACCGGGAGCGGAGATAGGCAGAGTAACCAGAGGTTTTGCAATGGCGGTGAAATCAAAAGCATTATTATATGCAGCCAGCCGCTTACATAATCCTTCTATGGATACCGAATTATGGAAGCAATCCGCCAAAGCTGCATTGGACATCATGAATACAGGACTTTACTCCCTTGACGGTCAAGAGAGTGCCAACAACTTCGCATCAAAAGAAGTGGTACTGATGAGACTCAATGCTGAAGCTACAAACTTCGAGAGATATAATTTTCCTCTTCGTTTCACTTACGGGGCACGCACTTCCATGATTGCTTACGGCAACTTCCCGTCACAAAATCTGGTGGACGCCTTTGAAACCGCCAACGGTTATAGAGTGACACTGGAAAATACCGGTTGGGTTTGCGATGACCCCGATTTCAATCCGCAAGCTCCTTATGAAAACCGTGACAAACGAT
Source organism: Bacteroides caccae (assembly GCF_002222615.2). Classification (NCBI taxonomy): domain Bacteria; kingdom Pseudomonadati; phylum Bacteroidota; class Bacteroidia; order Bacteroidales; family Bacteroidaceae; genus Bacteroides; species Bacteroides caccae. The sequence continues at coordinate 594,527 of NZ_CP022412.2, forward strand.
TCTATCGCACAATTCTCGCCAATGGCATGACATTTAAAGAGAGTACGGTAGAAACGTTCAAAGGAGGTATCGATGATGGTATTGTGTCAGAAGGAGGTTCGCCCACCGGTTATTTTCTACGCCGGTACATTCAGGAAGGTACCAGTTTTGAACCGGGCAGGGAATCAGCCAACAAGCACTATTGGGCAATTTACCGTTATGCGGAAACCTTGCTCACCTATGCAGAATCCATGGTTAATGCTTTCAATGATGTCGACTACACTGATGAGACTTATGTGTATTCAGCATTGTGGGCTATCAACGAAGTAAGAAAGAATGCCGACATGCCGCTACTTACTTCTATGGGAAAAGAAGAATTCTTGGAACGTCTGTACAATGAATGGCGCGTAGAATTTGCCTTCGAAGATCACCGTTTTTGGGATGTACGTAGGTGGAAAATAGCTGATACTACCCAGCGCGAACTGTACGGAGTGAAGATTGAAAAACAACAGAACGGCACACTGAGTTTTTATAAAAACCTTTATGAAAGCCGCACATGGAGAGACTGCATGTATCTCTATCCTATACCTCAGAGCGAGCTGTACAAAAATACAAACTTAAATCCTCAAAATGCAGGATGGTAATTTATTGTCTAATCTAATAGTAAATATGATATATGAAAAAGTTATATAACAACACATTATTGCAACTGATTCTTGCATTGTGCACATTCAGTTTCGTAGCATGTCAGGAGTTCGATATCGACTCACAGCCGGAAGGACCCCTCAACATCCAGATAGATGCACTGGAGGCTTATACCGCTTTGGCAACTTCTCCCAGCAACATCGTTTTTAATATAAGTTCAAACACCCCTTGGACAATCGAGAGTAATCAACAGTGGTGCAAACCCACTCCCACTATGAGTGCGGCAAGTTCACTGGTTTCGGAGATTGTAGTAACTCTCGAAAATAATGTGGGAAAACAAATGCGTACAGCTCAACTGTTCATCAAGGCTGAAGGCATTGAGGGAACTAAGGTAGTGACTATCGAACAAGCTTCTAAAGAAGACTTGGTAGTAATTCGCCCTACGGATATCGTTCCTACCGAAGGAGGCATGGTTTCATTTAATATCATTTCCAATAAACCGTGGGAAATCATTACTACGACTCAGTTCCTTGAGAATATCGATAAAACATCCGGTACGGGAAATGAGAACGGTGAGAAAGAGAACATTACAATTACTGTCCCCCAAAATACAGGAGCAATAAGAAGTGCGGAAATCACCGTGAAAACGGCTTTTCAGGAGGAGACATTCACTATTACCCAAGATGGTATTGTGATTGAAACCAAGAATGAAGAAGATGCTGTTAACACAATGAGCGGAGAAGGTGGAGAGAAAACAATAGAAATCAACTCTAGTGTAGAATGGAAAATAGAAATTCCGACTGAATACAAAGAATGGCTGAGTGCAGAAGCAGACGGTAATCGGTTAAAACTGTCTACTACGTTTAATAATTTATTCGTTCCGCGTACCGGACACATCTTACTGTATCCTAAAATGAATGTTCCGGGATTTGAAGGCGTGCCTATTGAAGTGACACAACCCAGAAATATGTCTCTAAACAGAGGAGAGGAGACCGTAGATCCGGTGACAGGATATACTACTATCCAAAGTAAAGGCGCAGCCAGATTTGTATCCAATTTTGGATTCAGAAAAGGAAAAGTTGCTTGGGAGTTTGACAAAGTGGATATACCGGACAGTAATGGAGCAATCGAACTTAACGGAGATACATGGACTTGGGGAGATGGCTCCGGTTATATCAAAGCCTGGTTGAGACCGGAAAGTTCAGAGATGACTTCAAACATTGATGCATGGGACGGAGCTTACTTTAGACTACAAAACTTTAATATAAACATCAATGACGTTAAATCTATTTCCATTGAAGCCAAAGACGATCCGGAAAATGAAGGCAAAATATGTCTAATACTTTACGTCAACGAACAAGAGGTAGCACGGATGAAAAATAAGACGGACATTTATGCGGTCAATCCGAATTTCCGTGGACAACAGTTCTACTTCGGATTTGAAAGTGAAACAGACCAGATTTGTACAATGACATTCAAATCTATCAACTTTGAGTCTTATGAATAATACTAAAAACATAAAGTAAATATGAAATCAATTATACATAAAGCAATATACTGGGCTTTACCGCTTTTGACATTGCCTACAACTGGTTTACTGTTGCAGAGCTGCGAAGAGGACAAAGCAGAGAAGTGGGTCGACTTGCGTTATAGAGTAGAAGACTCTTACGTGATCCAAGCCTCCAACCCGGAGCCTTTCTCTTTCGAAGTCAAGTCTACTGACTCATGGGAAGTCTTCGGAAAATATGACTGGTATACCCTTTCACCCTCAACGGGTGAAGCTGGTAAGACCTATACTGTAACTGTTGCCTGCAAAGAGAATACCGCACTGGACGACCGTATAGATACCATTCACATCAAGAGTGACTATTGGACAGGCAAACGCTTTGTACTCACTCAGAAAGGTACTGCCTATCTGAATGTAGAGGACGTAGAGATGATTAACCAAGAAGGCGATGCTATGACATTCAATGTGCTCAGTAACCAGAAGTGGAGTGCTAAGGTGACAGAAGGTGACATCTGGCTTTCTATCCGAGGTAACGACGGGAAGATTGAAGGCGAGCAAAACGGACAGATTACAGTAGAAGCTACCCCCAACACAGGTGAAATGAGAACGGGTGTAGTAACCATTTACGACCGCCACGGAAAAGTTGCCATGGAAGTGAAATGCACACAAGACGGCGTGCTGCTGACACCGGAAACACCAGTGAACGGTAAGTGGTTTACCATCTATGAGCAAGAGCAGGAGCTCAAAATCTCCATAGAATCCAATGCAGAATGGACTGTTTATAAAGAGAATGAACTGGACGATACATGGTACGATTTCGAGAAAACTTCTTTCTCCGGTTCTGAAGAACTGGTAATCAAAGTATCCGAACATACGGGGTCCAGCGTTCGTACGGGAACAATCATACTGGCAACCAAAGCCGCCGAAGGCGCTACACCGCTGACCAAGACCGTGAAGTTCAAGCAGGCCAATCCCAAACGTCCTGAGGTACACAACATGGATGTTACGTTAGGTACTCAATATGGTCCCGGCAGCTTGATGCCCGGACGTTACAACTTCTACTTCGAACCTTTCAATGCCAACTTCGAACTCTTCTTTATGTGGGGAGATGTGGAACTTCGTTTCCATGTCAGTGACAATATAACCCTCCTAAGTACGAGACCTTGGTGTAGTGATGTGTTCGATGATAGATCTGATTGCCGCCACACTGTAGATTCCAGTCAACCCAATGTACTGTCGTTTGAACTCCAAGAGAGCGTAACACCTACCGGCAGCTGGCTCTACACCGAATGGATACTGAACAATAAGATAATCGCCAAAGCAACCAGCGATGGTGTGAGCGATGCAGACGGAACAGGCGACACGTGGAAAGTGCCATTCTCGCAACTTAGCTCCGGCGGAACTTTCCTTGTCAGAGCAACAAGTGGCAGTCTCGTATTTACTAAATGGGAATATGTGGCTCCGTTAAACTGGGGAGACTGATTCTTTAGTCAAAAAGTGCTTGCCCGCTTGCCAACAACAATTCGGGTAAGTGCTTATTAAACTCATAATACATAAAACCAAAAGAGTATGATGAAAAAAAAATTATTATTTATATTGAGCCTGACATTCATCGGTATTTCCTGTTTTGCTTGTCTGGACGATGAAACGAAGTACGTCACTCAAAAAAAGACTAACTATCCGCTTACAGCTTTTGCCGTAGCAGTGAATAATGTACAAACGGGTACTACCTCCTATTATCACGGAAAGATAGACCAGACCACCCACAAGATAGAAATCGGAACCATCGAAAATGCGAATGTCATCACCGGCGTGGATTATACATTGATGGACGGAGCGAGCATTTCACCAGACCCCGCTACCTTTATACAAAACTGGCAGAAAGAGCAAAAGGTGACTGTCACCACCGCGAACAATCAGTCGATTACTTATACCATCGTACTACCGAAGTATGACGAAACGTTGAAAGACATTATCTTTATAGACGATTTCAACGTAAATGGCATTCCCAACCCCAACAGCTGGGTACTCTGTCAAAAATCAACATCAGACTGGTGCGACGAGATGTCCGAAAGCTACGACCAAGCATATGTAGAAGATGGCAAACTGATACTAAAGGCAGAAAAAATAGGTAATGAATATCGTGCCGGCGGTATCGAGTCAATAGGTAAGGTAGACTTCACCTTCGGGCGTGTTGAAGTCAGAGCGAGAATCCCCAGACATCCTGACGGAGCCTTTCCTGCTATCTGGCTGATGCCTCAAAAGTCTGCTCCCTTATACAGTAGTTGGCCGAATGGCGGTGAGATTGACATAATGGAGCATATCCGGCAAGAAGATGTGATTTATCAGACAGTGCATACCCACTATACCTACGACTTGAACATCAAAGATCCTATCAACTCGACATCGGTAACATGCAGCTACGAGGACTGGAATATCTATGCCGTAGAATGGACAGAAGATAAAATAACGTTCTTTGTCAATGACCAAAAGACTTTCTCTTATGAGAACCTCAAGCTGGCAAATGAAGAAGAAATGAAACAATGGCCGTTCACCAAAGATTCTTCTTTCTATATCATTCTGAATATGGGACTTGGAGGAAACGCAGATTCATGGGCAGGTCCTATTGATGACACCGATCTACCTGCCATTATGGAAATAGATTGGGTAAAGGTTAGCAAACTGAATAAATAGTTTTTCTGATTAAGGTAGAACTAAGTTTTTAGGGACTTCTTAAAGGAAGAGGAATGAAAGCATAAACATACTTTATGATTTTCATTCCTCTCATTGTTACAATCGGTTTTCTAACATCAATCACAAACAGGTGTCGCCTCCCACTTTATCCTGTTTCCGGTAAGCAGAAGGAATCTCTCCTTTTATAGATTTGAAAACCTTGCTGAAATAACGCAAGGAGGAGAAGCCAACTACTTCAGAAATCTCGGTAATATTCATAGTGGTGGTTGTAAGCAACACGATAGACCGTTCAATACGCTGCTTATTCACATAATCTACAATCCCCATACCTGTGATAGTTTTCACTTTATTAAACAACAATGAGCGACTGATACACATATTAGTAGCCAAAAACGCAACATCCAGTTCCGGATTGCTCATGTTGTCCGCAATCAATGTATTCAACTTCAGCAGAAAAGTCTCATCAGCATTACTGAAACTCATATCCTTATGTGTCAACAATTTGTCATCCTTATAGCGTATCCTGATCTGTTCACGCTGCCGTAGTTGGTTATGAATTAGCGCCAGCAAGCTATCTATCTCGAAAGGCTTCGGAAAAAAGACATCCGCCCCAGTCTTATAACCGGTGTACATATTTTGTGAATTATGATAGGCAGTTAATAAAATGAATGGAATATGACTGATTTTCAAATTAGTCTTCACTTCCTTGCATAGTTCAAACCCATTCATCCGAGGCATCATGACATCACTGATGATAATGTCAGGCAATCGGTCTTTAATCTGCTCCAACCCTTCTTTACCATCTTTAGCAACGTATACACGAGCAAAATAATTACTCAACGTTTCTTTCAAATAGTTTCGTAATTCAGAAGTGTCTTCTACCACCATCACCGCATATTTCTTTAAGAATGTATAATCAATCTTGTCTTGTTCATTCACTTCCACTCCTGTAGACGTATCTGCCCGCAACAGTTCCTGTCGTCCATATGTATCCGCCAATAACGGTAACTCAAAATAGAATACCGCCCCTTTTCCTTCTGTATTCGAAGCACCCACTTTTCCCTTATGATGAGCAATAAGGCTCTTCGCATAAGAAAGTCCGATACCACTCCCTCCCTTCTCATGTATCCCTTGATAGAAACTAGAGAAAAGAGAATCTGTATCCACCATATTCAACCCCATTCCTTCGTCCTTGACAGAAACCCGTACCCGTCCTTCTCCCTCCAACAGACAGGTGATTGGCGTAGTAGTAGTATTTGATTCACTGAACTTGAGTGCATTCATCAGGAAGTTGGAAAGAACGAACTCACACTTATTCTTATCAAAAGGAACCTTCCCTATGCGCTCATCCAGTTCATATTCCAGCCAAATACCCTTCACGCGATATTCATCGGCAAATTTATCTCCGACAGACCGTACCCACTCATTCAAAGAGTAGGGCAGGATATGTAACATATCTTTTCCCTCCTCCAGTTTCCGCACGTCAAGTACCATGTCGATAATGTTCTTCATTTGGTGTGCTTGCTTATAAATTGGGACTAACAATTTTTCTACCTCACGATCACTACCTGATTCATGATTAATAATACGCTTCAACGGTGCACAAATCAGCGTAAGAGGCGTACGAAGCTCATGACTGATGTTCGTTAAGAAATTAATTTTCTCTTCATACATTTTGTTTTTCAGACGCAGAATCTCCCGCTTCTGTTTGGCTTTCTTTTTTCGATAAAAATAGAAAGTAATGCCATAAACTACTATTCCCACCAATATACATAACCCCGCATAAAACCAATTACTCTTCCACCAAGGGGAAACAACCACGACATGAAGAATCGGCTGTTTCACACTCCACCCCCCATTACGAGTATAATAAGAAGCAGTAATTGTATACTCCCCTATCGGTAGATAATTAATAACCAAAGAGTTGGAATTGAAATTAGCCAAGTCCTGCCCGATTCCTTCAATATTAAACCGGAAAAAGTTTTTACGAAACACATCTCCCTCGTTCAACAGGACTTTCAGTTGCAGAGAGGAAAAGTCCCATGGAACCCGAATAGTTTCAATAGCTTTCTCCCGCTTCTCGGATAATGGGACAGGCAAACCATTCAGTAATACATCTAGTAATTCAACAGTATGATCTTCTTCCGTTTCTAAATGAAAGCCAGAATTTATCACTGTCATCCCCATAGTACCACCTAGAAAAACATCTCCATTATGAGCAAGAAGAGTGGCCTGAAAAAGATATTCGTTAGGCAAAACCCCGTCCACCTCGTCCAATGTAACAAAGTTCCGAGTGAGAGAAGAATAAACGAACAAATATCGTCTTGTTCCTACCCATATCCGATGTTGGTTATCAGTTACAACAGAAGATACCTCTTGAAACAAACTCGTCTTGATCAACTCGCTCTCTCCTGTTCGTGGATCGTAACGTACCAAGCCTTCGGTAGACGCTAACCAGAAAACGCCATCCTGGTCACGCGATGCATCATTAATGATATATTTCCCCTGATAAATCGTCCTGAAAATCCCTTCCGAGGAATCATATTCGCAGATATTTTTCAAATCGGTAAGATAAGTTTTCGTACCCACAGTAGCTATGATCAAGGGCGAATTTCGTTCGTATTCTCTTCCCATAGTGGCTACAATCTCAAATTTACGACGAGTAGTATCGTATATAAAAATATGTTGGCCACTGAAAAGAATCTTGTCTGGCGTTACCCGTCGGATGTTGACAGAGAAACCGTCAATACATTCACGATCATTTGTTTCTTTATCGACCAGAACAAAAGGACGTACCCGTCCCGTTTGCTTATGAAAAATAAAGAGTCCCTCGTTGAAAGAGGAAAATAATAATTCATCAGGGGTATATTCGACAATAGAAACCACCTTTTCATGCATAGTAGAAGGATAATGCTTAAAAGTTCCCGTTAACGGATCAAACCTATTGATTCCACCGCCATCAGTCCCCACCCAAACCATTCCATCACTATCTTGGAAAAAACTATTGATGGTCTGATTGCTCAACCCATATAAATTGCCAAAAGGAACATTCTGATAAGAACAAGCAAATACATTTCTTATACCAATCAACCCTCTGCGGATACTGCCCGCCCACATATTATTGGCAGAATCCAAATAAAGCCGATAAATGGTATTGGCAGGAAAGGAGTGAACATCATCCTGCTTTTGCTGAATGTTGGTAAACGAAAAATCATCCAAGGAAATGATGTTAATTCCGCCACCATCAGTTGCCACCCAAAGCTGATTATCTTTCTCCATAATATCATGAATGACATCGTACGTCAGAGAGGAATTGGATGTTGTAAAATGTTTCAAAAGTTTACCTTCTTGATAGCAGTACAGCCCACTACCATAAACGCTCACCCACAGACGCTTATGGGAATCTAAGAAAATAGTAGTATAACTCTTTCCGGTAAAAGCATCTACCTTCTTCAGTTCGTGGGTTTTAATATTGAAAGAATATATGCCATTCCAACATGAGTTAAGCAAGATATGTTCGTCATCGTAACGCACCATCTCCCAAAAAGGAACATAATAAGCAGGATCCTTTGCATAATATAAAGGTTCAAGTTTATTAGTGGCATAAGTATATTTATAAATATCACCTGACCCACCCAACAAAATTCCCCCTTCTACCAATAAACTGGAAGCAACATAAATAGGTTTACCATTACTTGATAAAGTTTTAAAGTTATCATGGCCTCTATTATAAAGACAAATACCAACTGTTGTGGCTACCCACAAATTATGCAAAGAATCTTCCGCTATAAAAATTATATTATCTGAGGGCAATGTACTTTCGTCCTCCGGCCGATGCAAATAGTGTTTCAAATGATCGCGATCGTAACAATTCAAACCAGACTCTGTACCAATCCATAAATAGCCTCTATGATCATTCAAGATACATTGTACTCTTGACTGCGAAAGTCCTTCTTTAATTCCAAGCTGTTTATAATAATAGTAAGGGGATTGGCTTCGAATGGAATGAGCCATTCCGACAAAGAAGAATATTAAATATATTTTTAACAGAACTTTACTCATATTTAGTAAGACATACAATACGATTTGTAAATATAATAAATTTTATTTTAATAGTACTGTTTTATTTCAAATTCTAATTATAAGTAAAGTACTTTTTCTTCCGTATATAAAATACGAATTAATTTCGAACCTATTTAAACATGAATTTAGCATAACCGTTGGTATGTTCTTCCACCTCCTACGAATACTTCTATGCGCTGAAAAAGAAAATTTATAGTTATAACTGATTTATATCGGGCTGACGTTATTTTACTAAAAAACATTAGATTCTCCTTATATTATAAGGTAGGGAGAATCTTTTTTTTTACTTTTGTGCCCAAATATTGTGGTACAAGCCATTATAAAAGAAAGAATTATGCAGAAAAACCTTGTCATTGTCGAGTCTCCGGCAAAAGCAAAAACGATTGAAAAGTTTCTTGGGAAAGATTTCAAAGTCCTTTCAAGTTACGGACATATACGCGATCTGAAGAAAAAAGAGTTCAGTATCGACGTAGAGAAGAATTTTAAACCCAATTATGAAATTCCGGCAGACAAAAAGGCTCTGGTTAGCACACTGAAAGCAGAAGCGAAAGAGGCAGAAACCGTATGGCTCGCATCCGATGAGGACCGCGAGGGAGAGGCTATCGCCTGGCATCTGTATGAGGTCTTAAAACTAAAACCGGAAAACACAAAACGAATCGTATTTCATGAAATTACGAAAAGTGCTATCTTAAAAGCAATCGAACAACCACGTGATATTGACATTAACCTCGTGAATGCACAGCAAGCACGACGTATTCTGGACCGTATCGTAGGTTTTGAACTGTCTCCTGTACTTTGGAGAAAAGTGAAACCGGCGCTTTCGGCAGGACGTGTACAATCGGTTGCCGTTCGACTGATTGTTGAGCGCGAACGCGAAATCCATGCTTTCAAATCGGAAGCAGCTTACCGTGTGACCGCCGTTTTCCTTGTGCCCGACACTGATGGGAAACTAGTGGAGATGAAAGCCGAACTGGCCCACCGTATCAAAACGAAGAAAGAAGCAGAAGCATTCCTCAACGCATGTAAAGGAGCTAATTTTGCTATCGAAGATATTACTACCCGTCCGTTAAAGAAAACACCTCCTGCTCCGTTCACAACTTCGACATTGCAACAGGAAGCTGCACGCAAATTAGGCTATACGGTGGCGCAAACTATGATGATTGCCCAACGTTTGTACGAATCGGGATTTATCACCTATATGCGTACCGACTCCGTGAACTTGTCGGAATTTGCAACCATAGGCAGTAAGGATGCTATCATCAAAATGATGGGTGAACGTTATGTGCATCCTCGTCACTTTGAAACGAAAACCAAAGGGGCACAGGAGGCACATGAAGCAATCCGTCCTACCTATATGGAAAACCAGTCCATCGAAGGGACAGCGCAGGAGAAAAAACTGTACGACTTGATATGGAAACGTACCATTGCCTCACAAATGGCAGATGCGGAACTGGAAAAGACAACTGTTACAATATCAATTAGCAGTAGTAGTGAAGTCTTTACAGCTATCGGTGAAGTTATTAAATTCGATGGATTCTTGCGTGTATACCGTGAATCTTATGACGATGAAAATGAACAAGAGGATGAAAGTAATCTGTTGCCTCCTCTGAAAAAAGGTCAGAAACTGGAACACGGTCCTATCGTTGCAACCGAACGTTTTACCCAACGCCCACCGCGCTATACCGAAGCAAGTCTTGTACGTAAATTGGAGGAGCTGGGAATCGGTCGCCCATCTACGTATGCGCCTACCATTTCCACGATTCAGAATCGCGAATATGTGGAAAAAGGCAATAAAGACGGAGAAGAACGGATGTTCAATGTGCTGACATTAAAAGACCAACAAGTCAAAGACGAAAATCATACTGAAATTACCGGAACAGAAAAGGCCAAGTTATTCCCTACGGATACCGGAACGGTAGTAAATGATTTCCTCACCGAATATTTCCCTGATATTCTGGATTATAACTTTACAGCTAGTGTAGAAAAAGAGTTCGATGAAATTGCCGAAGGAGAAGTGAAATGGACTTCAATTCTGAAAACCTTCTACGACCAATTCCACCCGTCAGTAGAAAACACTTTGGCAATAAAGACTGAACATAAAGTAGGCGAACGTATTTTGGGTGAGGAACCGGAAACAGGTAAACCTGTTTCGGTAAAAATCGGACGTTTTGGTCCTATGGCGCAAATCGGTACGGCGGAAGATGAAGAAAAGCCACGTTTTGCACAAATGAAAAAAGGTCAGTCCATAGAAACGATCACATTGGAAGAAGTGCTGGAATTGTTCAAGCTGCCCCGTACGTTAGGCGAATATGAAGGAAAGACAGTCAGTGTAGGTATTGGTCGTTTCGGTCCGTATGTACTACATAATAAGGTGTATGTATCGCTCCCGAAAACGATGGATCCCATGGAAATTACTTTAGAAGAGGCGGAACAACTGATTCTAGAGAAACGCACAAAGGAAGCCGAACGCCACATCAAGAAGTTCGCAGAAGAACCAGAATTGGAAATTCTGAATGGTCGTTACGGACCATATATAGCATATAAAGGTAATAACTATAAGATTCCTAAAGATATTGTCCCACAGGATTTAAGCCTGCATAGTTGCATGGAATTAATCAGGATACAGGACGAGAAAGGTGTTACCTCAGCACCAAAAAAGAAATTTGCAAAAAAGAAGTAAATATCTTTTGGAAAGCTTTCGGTTTATTTCTATATTTGCCCATTAATATCTTTATATTTCATTAACATATGAAACAAACAATATTTGTAAAGACATTAATGGGCATATTTTGTATCCCATTGATATGTAGTTGTGTAGACAATGAACGTGATTTATTTCAAGAACCCGAGAAGATTCCCAAAGAACAGTTCTTTGATTTCGACATGAATCAAAGTTTAGCCTTAGATATTGACTATGGCTTTAAGGAAGAATATACGGTTCTTTTTGAGATTTATGACCAAGATCCGATCGAAGTAAATGACAAAGATGGTAGTTGGAAGAAAAAAGAAGTAGAACCCTTTTATCGGGCTGCAACTGACAAACATGGTAAATTTAGTGAAGATGGAATAAGTATACCGGCTGATATCTCAGAAGTATGGCTATCATCCGACTATCTAGGTACAGCATCTCCGGTAAAACTAACAATTAACGCCGATCATCGTATTTCTTTCAACCAAAATGACTATGTTAAGTCCCTGCTTGAAAAAGCATCAACCCCGATAAGCAGAGGGGCAACAGCCAATCAGCACAAATATTTGGATGTCTGGACACTGCTGCCTGGTATGGACTGGGATGACAACGGACGTCCCAATAACTTATCAAAAGAAAAGAATATTCCTCCTGCTGATGTACTTTATAATATAAAAAGCATCTTCGACAAAGCGGGAGGAAGGAACATTCATGATAACTATCCTGAGTTCTTTAATGGTGATATGATATCAGATATCCCTATCACTAAAGATACAGAAGTTAGTCTAGTATTTGTTAACAGTAGTGCCGCATGGTATAATACAGTAGGGTATTACACTTATCCGACCAGCGAAATACCGACCATAGAAAACATCAAAAGGATATTAGCATTCCCAAATGCTTCTCCTATTTATAAAACAGCCGGAGTAGGAGCTTTAGTCTGTGGTGATGAAGTTAAACTAAAATACTGGAATGAAGACACGGGAAAATTTGAAGACAAATTTCCTAAGGGCGTCACTATTGGCTGGTATCTGCAAGGTATGGGATTCAGAAGCACACCTTCAAACGGAGATTCACAAGGCGATCTCGTAAAAGGAATGGGCCCTCGATACTCCACCACAATTTTGAATGAACCGGGAAAGGATGGCGTACAAAGACAAAGAACCATATCGTTACGGGACAGTAAATCTAATCAGATTGTTGCTATCGGATTTGAGGACAACATAGACCTCGATTACTGTGATGCAATTTTCTATGTTCACATAGCCGAAAAAGATGCTATTGATGAAGGTGTAATTCCCGAGTTACCAACAGATCCGGAAGGTCCAACTGATGAAGACAACTATACTTCTTATTCCGGGATATTGACATTCGAAGACTTATGGCCGGAGCAGGGAGATTACGATATGAATGACGTAATGATACGATATACCAGTAAAGTATATAAATCAATACTGACCAATCGTATCTATAAGGTTGTTGACGAGTTCACTCCATTACATCGTGGAGGTTATTTAGTGAATGGTTTTGGTTATCAATTGCATAACACTACTAATAGCGATATTAGCAAAGTTACTATTGAAAGCCCTTCGTATGCGCCCAAATCCCAATATATGCCCGGAGAAACAGAGGCTGGTCAATCACATCCTACAATCTTGCTATTTGATAATATGGCAATATTTGATAATAAAGAAGAAAAAGCCAGGAAATACACTGTAACTATCCAAGTAAATGATGTTACTTCGAAAAGTATATTGCCACCTTACAATCCGTTTATCTTCGTAGGATCTGGCCAAGCCAGAGGTAGAGAAGTGCACTTGGTAAAATATCCTCCTACTGATAAAGCCGATCTTTCATTATTAGGAACAGGAAAAGACGTATCCAGGCCAGAAGAAGATTTATATTATGTTTCAATAGATCTGATGCCGTTTGCACTCAATATGCCGGTTAGTGAATTCCCGATCCCTGAGGAAGGTATAAGAATAGACGAATCGTATCCGAAGTTTACGACATGGGTTAAATCTAATGGCGCACAAGCTAAAGACTGGTATAAGTATCCTAAGAAATAACAATTATCAGCATAAGAAACAGAATCGGGCAGGCAAGGCTTGAACTTTGTCTGCCTTTCTTTTTTACTTTATCCTACCTTAAATCCCCTATCGGTATACACTCTATCAAACAAAGAGAGAGGGGAATCATACGACACGCAACATATTTATAAAATGATCTAACGGGATTCCTTTCATTATATACATAATGAAGCAACCCCGTAGAAAGATATTTTGTTCAGAGAATGTCTTACATTCTGGAAGGTACTTCAATACCCAGTAAACTCATACCCAAACGCACGACTTTGGCCACATTAGCCGACAGAGCGATACGGAACACTTTCACCGCTTCGTTCTCTTCGCGCAAAATACTGAAGTCATGGTAGAACTGGTTGTATTCTTTCACCAAATCATAAGTATAATTCGCAATAATAGACGGGCTGTAATCTTCCCCTGCCTGCTTGACAACAGCAGCAAAGTCGGCAACCATTTGAATCAGCCCCTCTTCTTTTTCGCTCAATTCAATACCAGCAGGAATCTGTCCGGGAACCACAATACCCGATTCGGCAGCTTTACGAAGCACAGACTGAATACGAGCATAAGTATATTGAATAAACGGGCCTGTATTACCATTGAAGTCGATAGACTCTTTCGGATTAAACGTCATATTTTTACGCGCATCTACTTTCAAAATGAAATATTTCAATGCACCCAGACCGACGATACGGGCAATATCATCAGCTTCTTCCTGTGTCAAACCATCCAATTTGCCAAGTTCCTGTGAAGTTTCTTTAGCAGTGGCAATCATTTCTTCCATTAGGTCATCAGCGTCCACCACCGTACCTTCACGAGATTTCATCTTGCCCTCCGGCAACTCTACCATTCCATAAGAGAAGTGAACCAGGCTCTTGCCCCACTCAAAACCGAGTTTGTCAAGCAGAATAGAAAGCACCTGAAAATGATAGTTTTGCTCATTACCTACTACATAAATCATCTTGTCAATAGGATAGTCTGCAAAGCGAAGTTTAGCTGTACCGATATCTTGCGTCATATAAACAGATGTACCATCGCCACGAAGAAGCAACTTATGATCCAAACCTTCAGCAGTCAGATCCGCCCAAACAGATCCGTCCTCTTTTTTGAAAAAGAAACCTTTTTCCAGCCCTTCCATAACCTTCTCCTTCCCTTCGAGATAAGTGTTGGATTCATAATATATCTTGTCGAAGCTGACACCCATTTTCCGGTAAGTTTCATCAAATCCGGCATACA